>CAXNFL010000071.1:0-8849 GCA_964201555.1 Kiritimatiellia bacterium | reverse complement strand
ACGGCGAAGCGACGTGGAATAATGGTCCCGGCGCTTCCAGCCGTCGCCCCTCAGGGCGGAAAAGCGGCCGCCAGATTCCGGCCGGAACGCCGAACCCCCGCTGGTGAACCTGCTGCCAAGGTGAAATTGAGATTTGAAATCTCCTTTTTGCTTTAGTATACAGAAAGGTTTAACCCGGAGATTTCATGAAAGCGATTGCCCTGACTGGTATTCGGCGGATGGCGACGATGGACGTGCCCGATCCCGTCCTTGCCAAAGACACCGATATGCTGCTCCGCCTGACCGCCATCGGCGTGTGCGGCTCGGATATTCATTACTACACGGTGGGGAAAATCGGCAGCCAGGTGGTGCAGTATCCTTTCCGGGTGGGACACGAATGCGCCGCCGTGGTCGAAAAGGTCGGCAAGGCGGTCACGAACTTCAAGCCGGGCGACCGGGTCGCCGTGGATCCCGCCATGTGGTGCGGCGCCTGCGACCAGTGCCTCGTCGGCCGCTTCCACACCTGCCGCCACCTGAAGTTCCTGGGCTGCCCCGGCCAGGCCGAAGGCTGCCTGTCGGAGCGGATCGTGATGCCCGCCCAGTCCTGCGTGAAGGTGCCCGACGGGATGTCCGACGAGATGGCCGCCCTCATCGAGCCCCTGGCCATCGGCGTCTATGCCGCCTCCCAGTCGCGCGACCTCAAGGGCTGCACGGTCGGCATCCTCGGCGCCGGCCCCATCGGCCTCAGCATCATGCTGGCCGCCCAGGCGCAGGGCGCGAAGGCGTTCTACGTGACCGACAAGATCGACGCGCGCCTGAAGGCGGCCAAGTCGGCCGGCGCGGGGTGGACCGGCAACCCCGACCGCGAGGATGTGGTGGCGGCGGTGACCCAGGCCGAGCCGCTCCTGCTGGACGTGGTCTTCGAGTGCTGCGGCCAGCAGGCCGCGCTGGACCAGGGCATCCGAATGCTCAAGCCGGGCGGCATCCTGATGCTGGTGGGCATTCCGGCCGTGGACCGGGTCACCTTCGAAATCGACCTGCTCCGCCGCCGCGAGATCCGCATCCAGAATGTGCGCCGGCAGAACGAGAAGGTGCACGAGACGATCGACGGCGTGGCCTCGGGCCGCCTGAAGCCCGCCTTCATGATCACCCACCGGTTCCCGTTCGCCAAAACGCAGGAGGCGTTCGACCTGGTCGACCGCTATGCCGACGGGGTCATCAAGGCCATGATTTACTTCGGGGAGCCCTCATGAGCGACGCCAACGAGCAGATCCGGCGGCTGACCGCCTTTTCGGCCAAGGATCGCGAGCAGGCGCTTCGCGCCCTGGCCGCCTCCACGGCCTTCCCGCCCCCCGGCGGCAACGTGAACATGCACGCTCACTCCTTCTTTTCCTATAACGCCTCGGGCGCGTCCCCCTCGCTGCTGGCTTTCGAGGCCCGGCGCGCGGGGCTGTGGGCCATGGGGCTGTGCGATTTTGACGTGCTCGACGGCCTCGCGGAGTTCACCCGCGCCGGGCTGATCCTGGGCCTGCGCACCACGGTCAACCTGGAAACCCGCGCCTTCCTGCGCGAGTACGCCTCGGCGGAGATCAACTCGCCGGGCGAGCCGGGCGTCACCTACATCATGGGCGCGGGCTTCGTGAAAGTGCCGTCCCCCGCCTCGGACGAGGGGAAGACGCTGGCGGGCTGGCGCCGGCAGGCCGGCAACCGGAACCTGGCCCTGATCCGGCGGATCAATCCGCACGTGGCCGAGATCGCCATCGACCTCGAGCGTGACGTGATGCCGCTGACGCCCTCGGGGGCCCCCACGGAGCGCCACATCATCCGCGCCTACTGCCGCAAGGCGGCGGCCGTCTTCCCGGCGGACAGCGGCGCGGCCTTCTGGGCCCGCGTCCTGGCGCTCGAGCCCGCGGCCGCCGCGGCGCTCACGCGCGACATTCCGGCGCTCGAGGAAAAGGTGCGCGCCAAGTTCGCCAAGAAGGGCGGGTTCGGATACGAGCAGCCCACGGAAAAGACGTTTCCCTTGGCCGACGAGTTCGCGGCCTGGTGCCTGGCGTGCGGCGCGATTCCCATGATCACGTGGCTGGACGGCACCAGCGCGGGCGAGGCGGATCCGCGCGCCATGTGCGAGTGCCTGATGGCCAAGGGCTGCGCCGCGGTCAACATCGTGCCGGACCGCAACTGGAACCTGAAGGATCCCGCCGCCGCCGCGCTCAAGCAGAAGAAGCTGAAGGAGTTCGTGGAGGCGGCCGACGCCCTGCACCTGCCGGTGAACATCGGCACCGAGCTGAATCGCGACGGCCTGCCGTTCGCCGACGAGCTCGCGGGCCCGGCGCTGAAGCCCCACGCGGAAATTTTCAGGCGCGGCGCCGCGATTTTCTGCGGCCACTCCGTGCTGCTGCGCTATGCCGGTTTCAGCTACACCGGCGCGGCCGCGAAGAGCCGGTTCGGGAGCGACACGGCGGCGAAGAACCGCTTCTTCGAGGCGGTGGGCAAGCGGCCTCCGCTGACCGAGGCGAAGGCGGCCGAGCTGGCGGCCCTGGGGCCCCAGAAGGCGTTGGAGTCGTTTGAAGCGGCGATTTAAAAAAAAGGGACAACTATGGCATCGATTCGCGAAGACCTGGTGAAGTATGGCGTCAAGATCGTGCAGGCCGGCCTGGTGGCGGGCGCGGGCGGCAACATCAGCGCGCGCGAGGGCAAGATCGTATGGATGAAGCCGAGCGGCGTGGCCATGGACGAGATGGCGCCCTCGGACCTGTGCGGCATGGACCTCGACACCGGCAAGCAGGTCGAGGGGAAGAACCGGCCGACCTCCGAGGTCAACATGCACCTGGCCATCTACCGCGCGCGGCCCGAGCTGCAGGCCGTGTTCCACACCCACTCCCCGTGGGCCTCCGGCGTGATCAGCTCCGGCACCACGCTCAAGCCCATGTTCGCCGAGTTCGTCTGCGACCTGGGGCGCATCGGCACCGTGCCGTACATCACCCCCACCACCCAGGACCTCGCCGACGCGATCGGCGCCTGTTCCGAAAAGGCAGACACCATCTTCATGGTCAACCACGGCATCATCGGCCTGGGCGTCACGATGAAGCAGGCCTATTACCGCTGCGTGGTCGTGGAGGATGCGGCCAAGTCGCAGATCGCCGCCACCATCTGCGGCAAGGCGATCTTCCTGAACGACTCGCAGTGCAAGGACCTGATGGCGCTGGACGCCCCCAAGCACCGCATCCAGATGATGCAGAAGGATCAGAAATAGGTCCGATAGGACGTATAGGACCTATGGGAAGAAATTGCGCAAGGAGTTGCATATGATGTTCCAGGACAAGATTGCCGTGGTCACGGGCGCGGCGCAGGGGCTGGGCGAGGCGGTCTGCCGCCGGCTGGCGCAGGAGGGCTGCCACGTGGTGGCCGCCGACCTCAAGCTGCCCGAGCTGGAGGCCGCCTGCGCGCGCACGGCCGAGGCCACGGGGCGCACGATCGTGCCGGTGAAGACCGACGTGTCGCAGGAGGCCGACGTGGCCGCCGTGTTTGACACGGCGGTGGCCAAGTTCGGCAAGGTCGATATCTGCGTGGCCAACGCGGCCATCCTGATCGCCGAGCCCATCGACACGGCCAACGCCGAGAAGTGGCGCGCGGTCATGAACGTCAACCTGTTCGGCAACTTCCTGACCTTCAAGCACGCGGCTCGCGTCATGAAGCCGCGCAAGGCCGGCGTCATCCTGCAGGTCAACAGCAAGTCGGGCAAAAAGGGCAGCAAGAGCAACTCGGCCTATGCCGCCAGCAAGTTCGGCGGCATCGGCCTGGTGCAGAGCGTGGCCCTGGAGCTGGCCGACCACGGCATCCGGGTTAACGCCGTGTGCCCGGGCAACCTGCTCGATTCGCCGCTGTGGGCCAACCCGGACAACGGCCTGTTCGCCCAGTACCTGCGCGCGGGCAAGGTGCCGGGGGCGAAGTCGGTGGAGGACGTCCGGCGGTTCTATCAGGACCAGGTGCCGATGAAGCGCGGCTGCACGTACGAGGACATCTGCAACCTGCTGGTGTTCCTGGCGTCGGACCAGGCGGCCTATATGACGGGCCAGGCGATCAACGTGACCGGCGGCCAGGAGATGCGGTAGTCGACGGAGGGGCGCATGAGCAAAACCACACGGGTATTGGCGGTCGATTTCGGCGCGTCGGGCGGCAAGTGTTTCGCGGGGACCTTCGAGGCCGGCGGCTTTGCCATGGAGGAGCTGCACCGCTTCTCGCACGAGGGCGTGACGTTCCTGGTGCCGGACGCCTCCGGGCGGCTCACCGAGCGGACCTACTGGGACGACACGCTGCTGTACCAGAATATCCGCGCGGGCCTCAACGCCTACCGGCTCAAGTTCGGCGCCGCCCTGGACGGGATCGGCATCGACACCTGGGGCTCGGACGGCGCGCTCCTGGCGCCGGACGGCGAGCTGCTCGGCAAGGTGTACGCCTACCGGGACCACCGGCTCGACACGATGGTGGCCGAGGTCAAGGCGCGGATCGACGCGGCCCGCATGTACGCCATCACGGGCATCCACTTCCAGCCCTTCAACATCAGCAACCAGCTGCTCTGGCTCATGACCCGGCGGGCCGAGTGGGTGCGGCCCGGCTGCACGTTCCTTCCCGTGCCGTCCCTCTTTTATTACTACCTGGGCGGCGTCAAGGCCGTTGACTCATCCTGGGCCAGCGTCACGCAGCTCATGGACGCGAAGACGCGCCGGTGGAGCCCCGAGATCCTGGAAGCGCTGGGCATTCCCGAGGACCTGCTGCCGCCGATCGTGGCGCCGGGCCATGCCGTGGGCCGGCTGCACCCCTCGCTGGCGGAGGCGCTGGGCGTCACGCCCGCCCCGTTGATCGCGGTGGGCTCGCACGACACGGCGAGCGCCTTCGCGGCCGCGCCGGTGGACAACCCCGACGAGGCGCTGATCATCAGCTCGGGGACCTGGTCGCTGGTCGGCAAGCTGATTCCGGAGCCGATCACGACGCCGGCGGCGATGAAACACAATTTCAGCAATGAGGGCGGCATCGGCAACATCCGCTTCCTGAAGAACTGCATGGGCTCATGGCTGGCGCAGGAGCTGCGGCGCGTCTGGCGCGATACGGATGGCCGCGAGATGCCGTGGAAGGAAATGGATGCCCTGACGCTGGCGGCGCCGGCGTTCGCGTCGCTGGTCGATCCGGATGATTCGAGTTTTTACAATCCGTCGAACATGGAGGAGGCGATCATCGCTTTCTGCAGGAAGACGGGGCAGCCGGCGCCGGCGTCGCGCGGGGCCTGCCTGCGCTGCGTGTACGAGAGCCTGGCGCTGAAATACCGGCTGGTGCACGAGCAGCTGGCCGAGATCACCGGCAAGCGCGCCAAGACGGTCCATATCGTGGGCGGCGGATCGAACAACCTCATGCTCAACCAGTTCACGGCGGACGCCTGCGGGCTGCCGGTGGTGGCGGGGCCGTCCGAGGCCACGGCGGTGGGCAACATCATGGTGCAGGCGGTGGGGTTGGGCCTGCTGCGCTCGCTGGCGGAGGCCCAACCGCTGTTGCGCAAGGCGTTCCCGATCAAGGAGTTCAAGCCTCAGAACCCCGCGGCCTGGAATGCGCCCTTTGCGCGCTTTGTTTCGCTGGTGAAATAATTGAATTGAAGCGAAGCAGGTGGCCCGGGCGCGAAGCAGGTGGCCCGGGCGCTCCGCGCACGGGAAACAGACTGTGCAGGTGCCGGGAGTTTCCGTCGCGAGGGACCGCGACGGCCACCTGCTCCGCGCAAGGATGCGTGAAACGGTGGCCCGGGCGCTCCGCGCACGGGAAACAGACTGTGCAGGAGCTGGCACGGGACCCGCGAGCATTTTGATAGGACGCACGATGGCTCAGCAATTCGGACATCTTTTTCATGGAATACCACAATGGGTCTCCATCGGCGCCCGATATCATGTTCGTATTCGTTCGGATCGCGAAGGCCATCGACTGACTCAGTCAGGCATTGCGGAGGCGCTGCTAAAGAATGTTGAGCTGTATCACCAGAACCAACGATGGTATGCTTGGTTGGTGGTGATAATGCCTGATCATATTCATGCTATCTTGTCCTTTCCTGCGGATCTTGTCATGAGTCGGGTTGTAGGGGACTGGAAGCGGTACCAACACCGAATGCTTCATGTGACATGGCAGGAGAACTTCTTTGATCATCGCATTCGGAATCGGGATGAATATTTGGAGAAGGCTTTGTATATACGGATGAATCCAGTCAAAGCGGGATTGTGCAAGATGCCAGAAGAATGGCCGTGGGTTATGGAAGCGCCGGAATCGTGCGTATTTTAATTTGCGTGAACAAGCGCGAAGCAGGTGGCCCGGGCGCTCCGCGCACGGGAAACAGCTTGTGCAGGTGCGGGCAGTTTCCGTCGCGAGGGACCGCGACGGCCACCTAAGGAAACCGCGACGGCCACCTAAGGAAACCGCGACGGCCACCTAAGAGGGACCGCCATCTGCTCCGCGCAAGGATGCGTGAAACGGTGGCCCGGGCGCTCCGCGCACGGGAAACAGACTGTGCAGGTGCCGGATGTTTCCGTCGCGAGGGATCGCGACGGCCACCCGCTTCGCGCTGCCATAACTTTCGCTTACAGTCAGTGAGAGGCCAACCCCTTGCGGCAGCGGCGGATGAGGGAGTTGGTGGAGCTGTCGTGCTTCAGCGCGGGCTCCGCCGGGGCGGTCAGCTCGGCCAGCACGGCGCCGGCCAGGACCTTGCCCAGCTGCACGCCCCACTGGTCGAAGGAGTAGACATCCCACAGCACGCCCTGGGTGAAGATCTTGTGCTCGTATAGAGCCGTGAGCGCGCCGAAGGAGAAGGGCGTGAGCGACTCTGCCAGCAGCGTGTTCGTGGGCCGGTTCCCCTCGAAGGTCTTATACGGCACCAGCGCCTCGGGCGTCTTTTCCGCGCGCAGGGACTCGGCCGTTTTTCCGAAGGCCAGCGCCTCGGTCTGCGCCACCAGGTTGGCCATGAAGGCCGCATGGTGGGAGCGGACGAGCGGATCCGCGTGCGGCTGCGTGAAGCCGATGAAGTCGGCCGGGATCAGCTTGGTCCCCTGGTGCAGCAGCTGGTAGAAGGCGTGCTGCCCGTTGGTGCCGGGCTCGCCCCAGATCACGGGGCCGGTCTGCCAGGCCACGGGGCGGCCTTCCTTGTCTACGCTCTTGCCGTTGCTCTCCATGTCCCCCTGCTGGAAGTAGGCGGGGAAGCGGCTCAGGTACTGGCTGTAGGGCAGCAGCGCGTGCGTCTCGCACCCGAAGAAGTTGTTGTACCAGAGGCCGATCAGGCCGAGCAGCACGGGGAGGTTGCGCTCGATCGGGGCCGTGGCGAAATGGCGGTCCATGGCGTGGAAGCCGTCGAGCATGGCGGTGAAGGACTCGGGGCCGACCGCCAGCATGACCGGCAGGCCGATGGCCGAGCAGAGCGAGTAGCGGCCGCCCACCCAGTCCCAGAAACCGAACATATTGACCGGATCGATGCCGAACTTGCGGACCTCGGCCTCGTTGGTGGAGACGGCCACGAAGTGGCGCGCCACGGCGGCTTCGTCCTTGAGCGAGCGCAGGCACCAGGCGCGGGCCGTGGCCGCGTTCATCATGGTCTCCTGGGTCGTGAAGGTCTTGGAGGCCACGATGAAGAGCGTTTCGGCGGGGTCGAGGTCCTGAGTCTGCTCGTGGAAGTGGGCGCCGTCGACGTTGGAGACGAAGCGGAGGGTCAGCTTCCGGTCGGAGAAGAGGCGGAGCGCCTCGTAGGCCATCACGGGGCCCAGGTCGGAGCCGCCGATGCCGATGTTGACGATGGCGCGGATGGGCTTGCCGGTGTGGCCCAGCCAGGAGCGGGCGCGGATCTGGCGCGCGAAGGCGGCCATGCGGTCGAGCACGCCGTTGACGTCGGGCATGACGTCCTTGCCGTCGACGAGGACGGGCCGGTTGGAGCGGTTGCGCAGGGCGGTGTGCAGCACGGCGCGGTTTTCGGTGACGTTGATGGCGTCGCCGCGGAACATGGCGTGGATGGCGGCGGGGAGGCCTTGCGCCTTGGCCAGGGCGACGAGCAGGCGGAGGGTCTCGTCGGTCAGCCGGTTCTTGGAGTAGTCCAGGAACCAGCCGCAGGCCTCGGCGGTGAGGCGGTCGCCGCGCCCGGGATCCGTGGCGAAGAGCGCGCGCAGGGACTGGGCCTGGAGGGCGGCGTGGTGGGATTGCAGGGCGGCCCATTCGGGGCGGTCGGTCAGGCGGGGCTTGGCGGGCATGGTCGGGTCTCCTGTTCAGTTGAGCCCCAACAGGTTACCGATTGCCGGGCCGGGCACAAGCGAAAAGAGCGGGCAGCAGCCTTTGGCGGCGGCGTGATGCGGGTTGCGCCGTTTCGGGCGTTCCCTGACGGGTGCTTTTGCGCGCTAAGGCCTTCAGGCTGGATGGGTCGGGCCCGTAAGGCCACGCCCCATCGCCTTCAGGCCTTATCATCGCAAAATCACCTCGTCAGGTTCCGCCTGGTCGAAACGGCGCAACCGGTAACCATCGCGCGCCCGCGGCGCTGTCGCGCACGCTCGGGCGGCGCGCGAGATGGCTTCCGCCTGAAGCCCTTCAAGGAAATGTATCAACATTATGTGTTTTTGTAACAGCTGCCATCGGGCTTAATGATCGGGGACCAAGTCGCGCGCCGCCCGACGTGAGCGGCAGCGAACAGGGCGCGCGATGGCTAAGGGGTTATTCCATTTCGATCAGGCGAAAATGGGCGAGACGATTTCGAGGCTCAGCCGCCTGAAGGCGAGGCGGCGTGGACTCGTGTCCCGACGCCTCCAGCCTGAAGGCGGATCAGCCCGAAAGCGGCCGCCCATTGGCGCCCGAAATGGAACAAC
>CAXNFL010000070.1:0-8914 GCA_964201555.1 Kiritimatiellia bacterium | reverse complement strand
CGAATCGTCCCCGTCCGCCCCCTCGGCGGGAATCCTGGTCTTCCTTCCCGACGGGGGCCTTCTCCCCGCGCCCGAACCCAAGGCCACCGTCCTGGATGACGCGGGCAAGCCCGTCGACGTGGAAGCGCTCTGGCACAACCCGCAGGAGGGGCTCGGCCTGGTCATCGCCAAGCCCGCCACGCCCGGCTTCTCCGTTTACGTCGGCCGCCAGGCGCGCCTGACCCGCAACGACCGGATGGCCTTCACTCCCGGCCCCCTGTTTTACGTCAAGAGCGGAAACGCGAACCTGGAAACGGCCAGCCATTTGAGCGGCGGAAGCCCGCCGGGCCGGGAGGCCTTCCTGGGAGCGGTGGACCTGATCGGCCAGCGAAGCAATCCGTTCGGGCCCGACCAGGACTTCTCCGGGCTCTTCTCCGCCTGGATCCGGATCGAGAAAGCCGGCCGCTACTATTTCGCCACCATTTCAGACGAAGGCTCGGCTGTGAAAATCGATGGCAAAGCACTCGTCGACTGGCCCGGCATCCACACCCGGGCGGAAGGCGCGAAAGGCCAGTTCGGTTCGTTCATCGAACTCACCGCCGGCAACCATGCCGTGGAATACGCCTATTTCAACGCCGCCGGCCCCTCCGAGGCCCTGCTCGCCTGGCGCCTGCCGGGCAGCTCCACAAACCCCCTTCCCGAGCTGGTCCCGGCCTCCGCCTACCTTCGCTCGGGAACCGCGAAGCTGACCGGCGTGGCCGACAAGGACGGCGGGCCCGTGGCCCTTCCCCAGGCGCCCTGCGAGAGTTATTTCTGGTTCGCCGAGCAGCCCGACAACCTGCATCACCTTTTCCCCCTCTTTGCCGACAGGAACCCCAGCAACACCGTCTATGAATGGAAGATGGACAACGGCAAGACCGTCAAGGAAGCCGACTTCCTCTGGCTCTTCGAGGGCAACGCGCCCCGCACGGTCACGCTCACCGCCCGCCTCGGCAACCGCGTTTCCACAGCCTCCTGCGTGGTCCGGCTGAACACCACGCCGGCCGCCGCCAGCATCCTCAACCAGTCCCAGCTCCAGCAATACCGGACCGCGCTGCTGGCCCGCTGCAAGGCCTCGCCGCCTCCCGCGCGGCCGGCGGCCGACTGGACCCCGGGCCTGTGGCAGGTGCTGATCAACGTGGTGGAGCCGTTCAAGGGCCAGGCCCTTCTCGACGAGTTGTTCGAGCGGTCGCGCGAGGATCTCGCGCAGGCGCTCGCGCCGGCCGACCGCGCCCTGCTGGAGGACCTGTTCATCCAGAACCTCCGCTATTCGGACAAAGCGCGCGCGTCCACCTGGCTCGACAAGTTCGAGAAGGACGAAAAGAATGTCGACCGCCGTCGCAACTGGACGGTGGAGAAAATCGAGCTCGCCCTGTACCAGGCGGGCGACACGAACCTCGCGCGCCAGACGGCCACCACGCTGGCAGGCCAGGCGCCCGGCACGGAAGCGGGCGTCCTGGCGCTGATCCGGCTCGGCGACATCGAGGCGCTGGCCGGCCGGTTCGACGAAGCCCGCGCCCAATACGCCCAGGCCCAGGCGCAGACCCCCCGCAAGGCGGGCGCCCTGGCCGCCCAGCCTCCGGGCCCCGGCGCGGCCGCCGGCCTGGCCCGCTCGCGCCAGGAGCTGCTGCAGAAAAAGCCCGAAACCGGCTCCGGCCTGGCCCGCTCGAAAAGCGAGATGGATGACGAGCACGCCAAGAAAACGGCCCCGCCGAAAGGGGGCTCGGTGTTCAACAGGAAGGTCGATCCCTGGAAAGCCGAAGCCGTGCGGGGCGGCGCCTACTACGAAACGATCCGCGACCTGCTCCTGAAAGGCTACCTGCGCGAGGCCCGGCAGGAGCTGCGCAACTGGGAGCTCGAGCTGCCCACGGAAAAGCTCGGCGGCGAGTATCCCGTGGCGGAGGCCGACTACTACCGCTCGATCCGCGACTATAGCCGGGCGCTGACCCTCCTGGCCACCTACCGCAAGGCCGTCGACACCTCGCCCTTCATGCCCAAAGCCATGGGCATGGAGATGGACTGCCTGCAGCGACTGGGCCGGAACGCCGAGGCGGCCGCCCTCGCCGCCAAGGTGCTGAAGGAGTTCCCGGGCACGCCCGTTGCCGATCAGGCCCGCCTGATCGCGGGAACCGCGGGCACGGACCGCCATTCCTCACCCCCCCCGGTGGAGGCGCCATGATTCCAACCCTCGCCCGATCGACCGGCTTCGCGCTTTTCCTGGCCCTGGCCTCGATCGCCTGCGCCGGCGCGTTCACCAAAACCGAACAGTCCAGCCGGCTCTACACCCCGCCCGACTCCACCGCCGCGGGCGGCCTGCGCCTCCGCCTCCTGACGCTCGCCAAGCCG
Source organism: Kiritimatiellia bacterium (assembly GCA_964201555.1). Classification (GTDB taxonomy): domain Bacteria; phylum Verrucomicrobiota; class Kiritimatiellia; order CAIKKV01; family CAIKKV01; genus CAIKKV01. The sequence goes on along the minus strand of CAXNFL010000070.1, from coordinate 6,550 downwards.
ATGGGGGTTTTTGCGGTCAACCAGGCGGACGCGAACCGCTGTTACCAGGGAAGCGCCGAATCGGGCGGCTGGCTCTTCAAAGGACTACCGGTCGGGAAATACGACCTCGTGGCGGTTTTCGAAGACCGGTTTTATGAAGGGCTCGTGCTCACGCACGAGACGAACGCCCTGACCGCGGCCGACCAGGCCTCCATCACGGGCATCATCCGCGCATCCGTCCCTTTTTTCGATACTAAAGCCATCCACCGGATGGAAGGAACCACCGGGCACGCCGCCAAATGCGCCATCGTCTTCCAGGAAGTGCGGACCCGCCCGGTCACGCTTCAGTCCGCCGAAGTGCGCAACGACGTCCAGATCCGGAGCATCAAATTGGGGTACCTGGAGGAAGTGAACATCGGCTGGCAACTGGTGAACACGCGGGAGATCATGCGCATCGAAGTCGGGGGGGCGATGCCGAAGGGCGTCCTTCCGCACGCTTTTGTCAAGGAACTGGGCAATATCCGCGTCACCGATACGATCAAGGATCTGGGCGGAATCCGTCTGAACTGAACCGGCAGGAAGGAACGACGACCATGGCACATCTGTTATTCACCAAGGGGGACCGCGAAGGCCAATCGGTGGCGCTGGAATCAAAACCGCTGACCCTCGGCCGCAGCGAAGAGTGCGACCTGATCATTCACGACACCCTCGTCTCCAGCCAGCACGCCAGGCTCGAGATCCGCAACGGCAAGTGGGTGCTGACCGACCTCGACAGCTCCAACGGCACGCTGGTCAACGGCCATCACATCCGCGCCGTGCCGCTCAAGGAAAACGATGTCGTCTCCGTCGGCAACGAGGACCTGGTCTTCCACGCCGCCAGCGCGCCCGCCGGCCCGTCGGCCGCACGCTCCCCCGCCGCCCCGGCCGAGCCCCGGGCGCCGGCGGAAGCGGCCGAACCCGCCCCGCTTCGCCCGCCGCCCCGCCCCGCTCCCGTCCCGGAAGCGGCCGAACCCGAAATCCGCCGCGCCTCGCGGCCCGTCGCCTCCGCTTCGCTGGAGGGCGACCTGGCGATCGTCCAGGAAATGAAGGGCCTCACCGATGCCATCCGCGCGGAAGTGGGCAAGGTGATCGTGGGCCAGACCGAGGTGCTGGACCAGATCCTGATGGTCCTGCTGGCCGGCGGCCATGGCCTGCTGGTGGGCATGCCGGGCATGGCCAAGACCCTCATGGTCAGCACGATCGCCCGGGTGCTGGACATGGGCTTCAAGCGCATTCAGTTCACCCCCGACCTGATGCCCACCGACATCACCGGCACCGAGGTCCTGGAAACGAACCGCACGACGAACGAAAAAGAGTTCCGGTTCATGCAGGGCCCCCTGTTCACCAACCTGATGCTGGCCGACGAAATCAACCGTACCCCTCCCAAAACGCAGGCGGCCCTCCTCGAGGCCATGCAGGAAAAACGCGTCACCGTGGGCAACAAGACCTACACGCTGGAGCCGCCGTTCTTCGTGCTCGCCACGCAGAACCCGATCGAGCAGGAAGGCACCTACCCGCTGCCCGAAGCCCAGATGGACCGCTTCATGTTCTTCATCTGGGTCGATTACCCGGCCGAGCAGGAGGAGGAGACCATCATCGCCACGACCACGATGAAGCGCCTCCAGCAGCCCGAGCGCGTGCTGACGCGCGAGCAGGTGCTGCAGCTGCAGGAGGTCGTGTCCAAGATCCCCGTTTCGGAACACGTCATCAAGTACGCCACCCGGCTCGTCCGCGCCACCCGGCCGGCCGACCCCAAGGCGCCGGACTTCATAAAGCAGTATGTCTCCACCGGGGCCGGCCCGCGCGCCGGACAATTCCTGATCCTCTCGGCCAAGGCGCGGGCCGTCCTGGAAGGCCGGATCCATGTGAGCTGCGCGGATGTGAAACGGGCCGCCCTGCCCGTGTTGCGCCACCGCCTCTACACCAATTTCGCGGCCGACTCGGAGGGGATCACCTCCACCACTCTCATCCAGAAGCTGCTGGATGCGATCCCCGAACCCGGGGCCGACGACTACAAGAAGGCCTGAGCCCGCCTACGGGATCTGCAGCAGGAGCGCGGCGTTCTGGAACGCCGCCTGCCCGTGCACGAGGACGTAGTACCACTGCCCCGCCACCGGGGTGTTGATCATGATCAACTCCCTGTTGCCGGCAACCACGCTGCCGCGCTCATAGACCGACAACGTCGGGAACAGGGAACGGCTGATGTACACATTGGCGTTCCCGGTCCCGCCCGAGAGCGTAAAGATCAGCTGGGTGGCTCCGGCCGGAACCTTGACCCCGTAATATTGAAGGCTGTTCAGGCCGCCGGAGACGGTGATCGCGGTTCCCGCTTTCAGCGCCGCGGCAATCTGGTATTCCGCCGTCGCCGTATCACTGGCGGGCCGGCCGGCCTTGAAGGCCTTCGCCTTCACCGTCCTGATCGGCGCCGGCCCCAGTTTGAAGGCCGCCGCATAGACGGTCGAGGTGGCCGTGGGCTCGCTGCCGTTCAGCGTGTAGCGGATCGTGGAGCCCGTCGTGGCGCACGACATGGCCACCGATACCGAGCCCACCTTGATGCCGCCCGCCGGCGTCACAAAGGGCGTGGCCACGGGCGGAATGTTCACCTGGTAAACCGCCGAGAACGTGACGCCGGCATAGCCCGCCGGCCCGGTCTCCAGAAGCGCATACCAGGCGCCCGGCGGCGGATTCGGCACCGACACCGACTCCTCGTTCCCGTCCAGCGCGGGATAATAGTCATAGGCGTTCGTGTCGGGCATGGCGCCGTAGCGCAGGATCAGGTCGCAATCCCCCGACCCGCCGCGGATGGCGACGGTCAAATTTGTTGCGAATTCAGGAACATCAATCCGGTAGGCGCGCAGCGCGCCGGGCGCGGCCGACAGGTTCGCCACGACCGCCGGATTCGCCACGATAGCCAGCGGGCTCTTCCGGAAAACAGCGGACGCCGTCTCGCTGGGAATCGATCCCGCCTTGAACCCCTTCACCTTCAGCACGCACGCCTCCGTCACGGACACGGAGCCCGGCGCCAGGGGGGACGACCCGGTCACCTCCGAGCCGTTCACCGTGTACCGGAGCTGGGCCCCCGCCGTGGCGCACGCCACCAGGACGGCGCGCGAGCCGGCAAAGGTGCCGCCGGGAGGGGTCAGCACCGGCTTCTTCACAAACGCGGGGCGGACCTCCACCCCTATGGAGGCCGACACGTAGCCGGGCAGGCTGGCCGTGATGCGCGCCGTTTGAGCCGTGTCCGTCACGGCATCATCCACCGCCGTCAGTGTGAATGCCGCCGACACCTTGCCGGCCGGCACCGTCACCGTGGCCGGAACCCGGAGCTCCGTGGTGTCGGACGATGCCAGCTTCACGAGCACGTTCGTCGCGACGGCCCGCGTCAGCGTGACGACGCCGGCCTTGGCCAGCGCTCCATCGTGCTCCCAGATGGCGGCGGGCGCCGTCACCCCCAGGGACAGGGGGCCCGCGGTGAACCGCGGGCTGTAGCCGCTATGGCCGGCCTTGTCGGCCGCCTTCAGGCACATATTGACGGCCTTCTCCTGAACGGTGACCGAGCCGGACCAGGCGCCCTTGGCGAACTTCACGGCCGTGGCGGGCGCGATCTTGACGGCCTTGTAGCCCGCCTCGCCCTCCCAGCCGACAAATCCGCTCAGCGTGACGCTACCCGTAAAACCGGTCACGGTGTTCTCCGCCGCATCGCGGGCGGTCACGGACGCCTTGAAGGCATACGTGACGTTCTGCGGAGACGCCACATTCCCCCAGGCAAAATGATCCACCGGCCCGATGATGACATCAAACGGATTGCTCGTGTATGAAAGTCCGCCCGGCCGCCGGGCGGTCACCCGCACCGCGCGATCGGGAACGCGAAGCAGCAGCTGTCCCGACCAGACGCCGTGATCGATGACCGCGTTACTCGGCTGAAGGGGCGCCGCCCCGGCGAGCCCGGAGGCCGACAGCCCGACCGTCTCCCGATGCACCAGGATCGTTTCGCCGTTCGTATCCCGGGCCGTCAGCGTAACGTCGAACGCGCTTCCGGCGTTCCGGGGGCTGGCGATGGCGGAAAAGGAAAGGTGATGCACGTCGCGGTCACGTACTGAAAACGGGGCAACGGCTTTTCCAAAGCCCGCGGAAGAGGCCGTCACCCGCCCGGTTTGCGTGCCGTCCATCAGCCCGTCCAGGGGAAGCGTGACCGTGAACAGGGCCGACGTCGCGCCCGCGGGAACCGTCACGGTGGCCGGCACAGCGCACTCCGTCAGGTCGCTCGGCGCGAGCGTCACCGCCAGGGTGCTGTCGAGGGTGCCTCCGATGGCCAGGCGGGCCCCGTTGGTGAAAACCTGGCCTTCATAGCCGCCCTGGGGCAGCGTCAGCGAGAGGTTCGTGCTTTCATTGTCCTGCACGGAAATCGTCGCATAGCCGAAGCGATCCGAGGCGGCGGTAATCAGGACCGCTCGGGTTCCGTCCAGCTTCCTATCCTCGCCGATCGTCAGGTCGAAAGCGGCGTTCGTCTGCCCGGCCGGCAGGATAACCGATTCGGGGACAGCCACCTTGGCCGGATCGCCTGACACCAGGCGGATCGTCTGATCGGCCTCCGGAGCCAGGCCCTGGCTCACCTTTCCAGCGCCCGCCAGAAGCCCGGCGCCCTCGATAGCGGCCGCGGGAACGGTCACGCTCAGCGGCGGCACGATCTGCATCAGGGCGGGAAGCCGGACGGACGGGCGGTCCACATCGTTGCACGCCACCGCCACCTGGCTGGTGACGATATCGCCAACGGCCAGGCCGGCCGCGTTGAAACGCACCGTCACCGAAGCGCTGCCCCCCGGGGCCACCAGGCCCGAAACGGGCTCCCCCGAAATCAGGTTGCCGGCCGGGACGGCCAGGGGGGTCACATTCACCTCGTCCACATACCAGCCCTCGTAGTTGCAAGTCGTGCTGTCGCTCTTGAACCGGAACCGGATGAGCGCGGTCCTGCCGGCATAGGCCGACAGATCGACCGATTCCGCGGCCCAGCTCGTGTTCGAGCCGCTGACGGTCAAGAGCGTCGCATAGCTCTGCCCGCTGTTCGTGCTGATCTCAATGGTCCCGTAGTCCCACGGGACCTGCGGATTGGGCTCCATGATGTGCCACTGGCGGAACGAGAGCCTGGCAAACGGTCCCAGCACGAGCGGCGGGCTGACCAGCGAGGCATTCATGTTGTTGCCGTAAATCCGGGAGGCCTCGCTGCCGGCGTACCAGGACTGCAGGCCCGAGGCGCTGCGGTTCGTGGAGACATGCCACTTGTCATTCACGCCGCTATGGGTCCAGGCCCCCTCCCCGCCCTCCACGTCATCCGCCCACTCGTCCTTGGGCAGGCGCAGCGCCCAGACCAGGTTCGACGTGCCGGTATTGCCGAGGGTCAGCTGTTGGGGAATACAGCCCTCGGGCATATTGGTGACCGCGAAGGAATCGCGATTCAGGACCAGGCGGGGGCTCTCGCGGATGACCAGCCGCACGGGCCGCTCAGGAAAACCGTACACGGAAGCGTTCCGGAAGGAGAGGGCGTTGCTGTAAACGCCTTCCGCCAGCGAGGCGGCGGACGCGTTAACCGACACCGCGACCGCCGCCGATCCGCCAGCGGGTATTGTCCCTAATACAGGGTCAACATCCAGCCAGCCGGCGGCGCCTGAAACGGTCCACTCCAGGTCGGCGCCCGTTTTGTTCGTGACGATGAACGTCCCCCGGGAATACGGGAACGGCCCGCCAGGCCTGCCGCCCAGGGTCATGACGGCCGAGGGAAGGACCTCCATCCCGTTGCTGCAGCCCGAGCCTGAAAGGGCAAGGGCTACTTCGGGCGTGCTCGCGTCGGTGCTGCGGACCACGACGGTGTTCCAGTTCGAGCCCGGCGCCACGGGCGCATAGGAGACGTTAAAGCTGAAGCGGGTTCCCGGGGCCAGCCGAACGGGAAAATCAGGAAGGGAATCCAGCCCGAACGGGCCGTTCACCATGCTGCCCAGGGAGGAGGCCGGCCAATCCCGGCTCGGGTCCGGCCCGGGATAGGCGGGCGGCGTCCAGTCGGCGGGCGCCCGAAGCGGATCGGCGGACCCGCTCGGCCGATCGTTGTACCAGCTCTGGGCGGCGCTGACGCTCGCGGGCGCCCCCGGCGGGGAAACGGTGATATCGTCAAAATAATGAATCGTCTGCACGTAGTCGCCACTGTAGCCCAGCAGGGCCATCCGCCCCGGCCCGGGCAGGCTGTCATCGGTTTTCGAAAAGACCGCGTGGCCGTTGAAGGTGACCGTCAGCCGGTTGCCCTCAAGCGCGCCCTCGATCCAGTTGCCGGAATCCTCCAGATAGGGAGAGCTGGACCAGCTCTGCAGCATGCTGAAGGAGCCGTTGACGTACTTGCCGATATAATAGTACCCATAGCCGGCGGTTCCGATCAAGTAAGCCGAGCCGCGGGCCTTCGTCCAGCTGAAATCGTCCGTGGCCCGCAGCGCCAGCACGGCGGCGCTGTACAGGTCTCCCGTCCGCCGCATATGCACCCTGAAACGGC
>CAXNFL010000069.1:0-8989 GCA_964201555.1 Kiritimatiellia bacterium | reverse complement strand
CTCGTCGCGGACCAGCCGATCCTCGACCTTCAGGATCTCCTCGCGCGGGGACCAGCTCTCGGTCCTGGGCGCGTTCGGGGTCGGCGGGGCGCCGGCCGACTGCTCCAGCGCGCCGGAGGGCAGCGGCTGGGGCGCCAGCTTGACTTCGTCCACCATGCGCTTGAGCGTGATCGCGTCCGCCTTCACATTGAAGCCGGGCCCGGGTTTCAGCGAGGTGGAGGCCTCGGGCCGCTCCGATTCCGCCGCGCGCGGCACGGCCGACACGGTGGATACCTTGAAGACCTGGTGCACGTCGGCCTTCACCTGTTCCCAGTCGTGCGGCAGCGCAAAGGCGGGAAGCCGCATGGCAATGAAGACATGCAGGACCACGGACAGCACGGCCGCCGTGATGCCCATCCACAGGCGGCGGCGCTGCAGGCGATGATGGAGCGACTCCACATCGGCAAACCCGTCGTCATCCAAATCGGGAAGGAATTTATTGGCCATGCGGTCCTCCCTACTCCTTCGCCGCCCAGGGGCTCTTGGGGTACAGCTTTTTCAGTTCCGCGGTCATGTCGGCCGCCTCCTGCGCGCGACCCTGCCGCTTGAAGCCCGCGGCAGCCTTGTAAAGACTCTCCGGCGTCAGCTCCGGATCCTGGTACAGCAGCGCGACGTTCAGGTAAAATCGCACGGAGCCCTCGGCATCGCCCTTGGCCTCCAGGGCGCGGGCCATTCCAAACGTGGCCCGGGCGCGGATGCCCTCGTTTCCCCCCGCCTGGCGCACGGCCTCGGCATAGGCCTTTTCGGCCGCGGCGGCCTCGCCGGCGGCCAGGGCCAGGTGGCCCAGGTTCAGCCAGGCCCGCGGTTCGGCGGGCGTGTCGGCGGGGACGGCGGTCGCCGCCTCGAACTCAGCCTTCGCCTCGTCCTTCTTCCCCAGCTTGATCAGGGCCTCGCCGGACAGCGTGCGCCCGATCTGGGCCCAGGCCGCTTCCCTCTTGCCCGAAGCCAGCAGGCGGGAGGCCTCCAGCGACCGGGCCGCCTCGCCCGTCTTCACCCGGTATTCGGCAAGCCACTCGAGCAGGCCGGGCGGCAGGTCGTCGCGCAGCGGCGTGGCCAGGATGCCCTGCGCCAGGTCCGCGGACTCGGGGTACTGCCCCATCCGGAACAGGACAATCGCCAGGCGGAGCCGGGCCTGCCGCGCCGTGGTTTCCGCCGGCTCGGCGGCCAGGGCGCCGCGCAGCTCGCGGGCCGCATCCTCGAACTTGCCCGCGTTTTCAAACAGGACGCCGCACCAGAAATGGGCTTCCGCCGCGTAGGGGTTTTTGGGAAAGCGCCGCAGGAGGAGGCCGTAGGTCTCCAGCGCCTGGTCGTTGCGCCCCAGCTGGGCCTCCGCCACCGCCTTCTGGAAGAGGGCGTCGGGCGCCAGTTCGTGATCGGGGAAGGCGCCCAGGAACTGGCCCCAGTCGCGGGCGGCATCCTCGCGCCGCCCCGCCTTGGCCTCCCCGTACGCCGCGGCAAAGAGACCCTTGGCGGCCAGCGTCGAGGCCGGGTAACGGACGAAAACGGCGCGGTAACAGTCGGCGGCCTTCGCCTCCTCGCCGCGCTTCTTGAGGAACTCGCCCAGCCGGTAAAGGGCCTCGGGCGCCAGGGGCGACTTCGGATACGTCTCGGCAATCAGGCGGTAATACTGAACCGCCTGGTTGTCGTCCTTGAGCGCCACATACGATTCCGCCAGCAGCCAGCAGACCTGGTCGGCCATGGCGCTGTCGGGCGGAATGGCGCGCGCCTGGGCCACGGCGGCCTCGAACTGGTTGTCGGCAAACAGGGCCAGCGCCCGCTCGTAGGCGGCGCGCCCGGCGTACGGGCTGTCCGGGTGCTGCCGCACCAGCGTTTCGTAGCGGGTCGCGGCGGCGGCGTTGTGCTGGAGCTGGCGCTCGCTGTTGGCGATCAGGTACAGCCAGCCGTCGGCCGGCGCCTCGCGGGCGGCGATCGCCTGCTCGGCCAGCTTGACCGTGTCGGCATGCCGCCCGGCGCGGTGGTACGCCCAGGCCGCCTGGAGGCGGGCGGGGCCCACGCGCGAATCCGTGCCGAACCGGGTGAACAATTGATCGAAAGCATAGGCGCTCTTCACATAATTCGAGCCGCGGTAATACAGGTTGCCCAGCTGATACCAGGCTTCGGCGCCGACCCGCAGGTCAACGGCCTTCTCGGCCGCCTTCACGAACAGGGGTTCGGCCCTGGCATCGCCGCCCGGTCCGGTGGCGGCCAGGCCGCCCAGGGCCAGCAGGGAATAGGGAACGAACGGCGAGCCCGGATACTCGCGCACCACGCGCTCGTAGGCGGCGACGGACTCGGCCGGCTTGTTCATCTTCTCCAGCGCCGAGGCCAGGCGGAAGGCGGCATCGGCGGCGATATCGGCGGGCGGGCGCTCCTCCAGCAAGGAGCGAAGCATGGCGACGGCCGCCTCGTCCTGCCCGGAATCCACGAACAGCTCCGAGCGCCGCAGGATGGCCCGGAAGCGGTTGGCGCTGCCCGGCATGGCGGCCACGCGGGCGTAGGCGCGCTCGGCGGCCACGCGATTGCCCATGGCCCGGTAGCACTCCCCGCTCCGGAACCAGACGGCATCCGCCGAGGCGCTTCCGGGATACTGCTCAAGAAAGAGCATGTACTCCTTGAGCGCCAGATCCTGGATGCCGCGGCGGAAAAGGCCGTCGGCAAACTGGAGCTGGGCGGTTTCCTCCGGTGTGGCCGCGCCAAACGAGGCGGCGGCCAGGGCCAGGAGGCATGCCGTAAGCCATCCGAACTTCATGGGACCGCCATCTCGGGTTCCGAAAGGGCCGTGGCGAAGGACACATTCCACACGTCGCACCGGCGGCAGATGTCGAGCACCCGCACCACCTGCTCATAGGCGGTCTTGCGGTCCGCCCGGATCAGCACCGGCTGGCCGGGGAAAACGGTAACCAGGCGCTTGAGCACCGTGCCCAGCCGGTCGTCGTCCAGAACCTGGCCGCTGACCACCACCGAGCCGTCGCGGGAAACATTGATGATGATCTCGCCGGGCGACCGGGGATTTTCCTCGGCCGTCTTGGCGGTGGGCAGGTTGATCCCGATCTCGGATTCCCATTGCGCGTAGATCTGGCTGGTCACGAAAAAGATCAGCAGGAGAAACACCACGTCGATCATCGGCGCGATCTGGAATCCCACGGGAGCCTCTTTTAGCTTGCCCGAGAATTTCATGCGTTCCTCTTCCGGATCAGGGCGTTAAGCACTTCGGCGGAGGCCGCCTCCAGGGAGGCGATCAGGTTCGCCGAGCGCTGCCGGAAGTAGGCGTAGAACATCATGGCCGGAATGCCGATGATCAGGCCGAAGGCCGTGGTGATCAGCGCCTCGGCCACGCCGCCCGCCAGCAGGATGGGCTTGGCCTTGGCCAGGTCGAGGGCCACCACCTGGAACGCCTTCATCATGCCGAGCACCGTGCCGAACAGCCCGAGCATCGGGGCGATGACGGCGATGTCGAGCAGGTACTGGGCCGGGCCGGCGATGGCCAGCGCCTGGCGCTCGCCTTCGCCCTGCATCGTATCCTTGAGCAGGCCGATGTCCATGGAGGGGTTGGCCTCCAAAAAGTCCATGGCGCTCAGGGTCACCTCGCCCAGGGGATTGGGCTTGTAGTTGCAGGCCTCGCGCACGCTCTCGAAGTCGCCCTCATGGATGCGGGAAAGCACGTCCTTGCGGAAGAGGCGCGGCACCACCTGCTCCTGCCGCAGCACGGCGAAGAGGTAGAGGGTGAAGGCCACGCCCAGCACCGAGGTGACCAGGAGGATGTACATGGTCCATCCGCCCTTCTGGAAAATCTCCCCCAGCGACATGGTCAGGCGTTCCGCCCCGGCCGCATCAACCGCCTTGGCCGCGGCTTCAGCCAGGCAGGAACCGGCCAGCAACGACAGCGTCGCCGGCACCGCCAGCATCCTCACCCATCCCGTTCGCATCATGGCACCCATGCAACCTCCCGCGTGTTTGAAAACAGTCAAAGTTGGCATTTGTTACATTAGGGCAATCCGGCCCGAAAGCCAAGCAAAAGCGCGACGGCACCCCAAGGGAGCCGGCGGTTCCCCGCCGGTGTCGAACCTGGCAATTTGAAACCCGGTTAATCTGGAGCTCAGGAAGGAGGGAACAGAACCTTTTCGCTTCCGGCGTTCCTGATTTCCCGATTCGCTTTTTACACAATCGGATACGGCGTGCCCAGCAGGCGGCTCAGGGCCAGGTGGGCCTTGGCGCGACGCTTCCGCACATCGGCGCGCGCGCGGCGCAGCTCGCCCGCCAGCCAGGTGAAGTCCAGGCCCGCCGGAGCGCCCTCGTGGGTCTTGCGGCGGATCGCCTGTTCCGGATTCCGGCCTTCCAGCTCATCGAGGTGGGTCTTCACGTAATGGTAGGCGTCGCGGAACGGCATGCCCGCGGCCACCTTCTCCAGCGCCACATCCGTGGCAAACACATCCGGCGTGAACCCGCGCCGCAGCGCGGCGGGGTCGGCCTTCATTCCAACCACCAGCGGCAAAAAGGCGCGCAGGCTGCCCCGCGTCACCGCCAGGCCGTCCATCAGCTCGCCCTTCGTGTCCTGCAGGTCGCGGTTGTAGCCGCTCGGCAGGCCGCGGGCAATCTCGGCCGTGCAGGAGGCGCGGGCCAGCACCCGGGCCGCGCGCGAGCGCACCAGCTCGCACACGTCGGGATTGCGCTTCTGGGGCATGATGCTGCTGCCCGTGGTGCACTCGTCGGGAAGCCGGAAATAGCCGAACTCGGGCATGGTGAACAGGATCAGGTCCTCGGCCGCGCGCGCCAGGGTCAGCATGACCTGCCCGCAGGCCGCCAGCACCCGCGCCTCGTGCTTACCGCGGACATTGTTGGCGTACAGGACATTGTGGACCGGCCGCGCAAAACCCAGCAAACGCGCCGTGAGCGGCCGGTCGATCGGCGCCGGCACGCCATAGCTGGCGGCCGAGCCCAGCGGACAGCGATCGTTCAGGTCATACACAGACGCCAGCTCGGCCAGATCGTCCAGCAGGCTCTCCGCATGCGCCGAGGCCCAGAGGCCGACGGAGGACGGCATGGCGGGCTGCAGGTGGGTCCGCCCCGCCATGGGCAGCTTGGCGTGGCGCCGGGCAAACGCCAGGAAGGCCTCGGCCAGGGTGGCGGCTTCGTCCATGAGCCCCAGCACCTGCTCGCGGATGAACAGGCGGAGATCCACCGACACCTGGTCGTTCCGGCTGCGGAACGTGTGGACCTTCTTGCCGGTGTCGCCCAGCTTTTCGGTCAGGGTGCGCTCAACGGCCAGATGCACGTCCTGGTCGGCGAGCGTGATCACAAAGCGGCCGGCGTGGGAAAGGCGCATGATCGCCACCAGTTCGCGAATGACATCCCGGCACTCGCGGGCGGAAAGCAGGCGGCCGGGCATGCGGCTGAGCATGGTCGCATGGGCCGCGGAGCCCGCGCAATCCGCATCGACGAGGGCCAGGTCCAGAATCGGATCCTCACCCACCGTGTAAGCCAGCACATCGGAACCGATCAGGCCGACGGTCGTCTTGAGCGATTTTCGGGCCATTCCCTTACTCCTTCGGTTGATCAGCCGGCGCGGCGTTCGCCCGGGCTTCCGCCTCATCCATATACCGCTGCAGCGCGGTCCTCGCAAAAGGGGCCGCCGTGGCGCCGCCGGTGGACGCCTCGTCAAATCCGTCCAGCCACTCCGCGCGGGCGGCGGACTCGTCTTCCAGCCGGCGCAGGAGCCGCTCGCTCCCGCTCAAGCGGCGGCGCAACAGGAACGCCGGCGTATGGCCGGCCACGCCGTCAAAGAACTTCTTATACGCGAGCGCCACGGCCATCAGCTCTGGCGGCGTGCCGATGGCCAGCTTCTGCACCGCCTCGGAGCGGGCCCGGGCCGCCTCCCTCACGCCGGGCGAGCCGCGGATGGCCAGCAGCTGGTAGGGCGAAAGCGGCGGCAGCCCGGCTCCCCCATCCAGCCCCAGCTCCGCCGGGGCGGTCAGGAGGGCGCGGTGGAACTGGCGGAACAGCATCGGGGAAAGCGGCCGGAGCCCGCCAACCAGGACATCGCCCTTGACGGCGGCGGCCCGCCAGGCCGCTTCGGGCTCGATTCCGCGCGTCGCCTCGAGGGCGATGATCCAGTCGCCGGAAATCCGCCCCTGCTTCATCCGCTCGAGAATCGCCTGGAGATCGCCATTGTTGGGCCCCGTCATCAGCCAGCTGACCGCCTGGGCGGCCGCCGCCTTCTCCATCATGGGTCCGTCAGGGATGCGGTTCCATGAGACAATCGTGGCCAGCGACGGCAGGCGCCCGTCCTCCGCGAGCATCTGGGTCAGCTCGCGGTTGCGCGCCTTGTTCAGCGGAAAAAGATTGCCGGCCAGCCCGACGGCCAGCCAGTCGCCGCGCTCGAGCGGAAATCCGGCCTGGCCCGCCCAGAACGTCAGCGCGAGCCGGGCGAGGTGGGCGTGAAGATCGGAGGCATTATCCTCGTAGGAGCCGTGCAGGGTGATCCGCCAGGGCAGGCCGTTGGAGGACGGCGCCACGTCGAGCGACGGGGGGCCCCAGGGCGTAGCGGGAAGAATCAGGCGGACAAAGGGCTTGGAGGCCGTTTCGAACGGCTGGCTGCCCAGGGACTCGAGGCGGTGCAGAACATCCTCGGCCTTGCGCGCCGCATCCCGGGCTTCGCGGTAGCCGCCACCGGTGACGCGCACAAGGGCGAGAGGCCCGTCCACATCGGAGGGCGCCGCCGGCGCGGCCACCGAGACCGCGGCGGCCAGGAACGAGAGGACAACGCTATGGACCCACCGCAATCTCAAGTTTGCCATCCCGGATTAGAATTTCAGTAAGCTGTTTTTCGATCGACTGCTCGGAGGGCGTCAACACAAAGCCGGCTGCAATGGGTGAGACCACGATTTTGCTGAGCGGCCCCGGCAGCGGCAGATGACCGAAGGCCCCGCCGCGGACGGCAAGCGTCCGCCCGGAAGCGACGCAGGCAAGCTGGCGGCTGAAGCGGAAGGGCCCCAGCGGGCCGCCGGGCGTATGGATGGAGCCCAGCGGCACCTCCTGAAACACGATCAGGCGAGCCCCTTCCAGGCGGAAGTTCAGCGCGGGCGTATTGGTCGAGGGGGGAACCTGCCGGGCCTTCATGAACGCGTTGAGCTCGGCCGAATCGAAGGATTCGCGAGCCGGCTTTTTGGCGCGCGCGGCCAGCACCAAACGCCCGTACTTGGCGGCCATTCCAGCCCGGATGGCCAGCCGGTCGGCCTCCACGCCAGCCGCGGAGGGCTTGCCCGGGACCAGCGCCACCACAACGAGTCCCACGACCGCCATGAAGAGCAGCGACTTGATCAAGGCCGCCGGATTGAAGGCCTTTTTCTCGTCCACGGCCTGTTGCACATCGGCATTGGTAATCTGCATGCGCTTCCCGCAGGACATGCAGAACATGCGTCCAAGGTCGTTTTTGACCCCACAGTGATTACAGGTCACCTTCATCATGAAGCGATCTCCCGAAAGTTACTTCTTCGTATCGGGTTTGGCCGGAGCGGCCGTCTTCGGCGCCGCAGAGGCGGGCGCAGCGGATACGGCGGGCGCGGGGGTGGAAGGCGCGGCGGGGGTGGCAGGCGCGGCGGAATCGTTTTTGGCTGCCTTCTGATAGCTGGCGCTGCGGTAGTCGGTCTGATAAAACCCGCTGCCCTTGAAGATCACGCCCGCGCCGGTTCCGATCTGCCGTTTCACCTTGCGGCGGCAGGTGGGACACTTCGTAATCGGGTCGTCTTTCATGCTCTGAAACAAATCAAAGATGCCGCACTTCGGGCAGGCATATTCATACGTCGGCATGGCAGGATCATCCTTTCATTCACATCCATCGACAACTTTTAATCATAGCGGCATTCAGGAGCCAAAGTCAATTTCAAGATATCAACCCCGAAGTGGCTTGTGAGACGTAACAGCGCGCTTTCACTAACAAAACAATTGCGTTTCACAACTAAATGAATAATGTTCTCCTTATGGCGTTCACCCCCACGCTCAAGGATGGGCCATTCCGGGATACGGCCTGCGTCAGCCCATGAAACTTCTCACGCACAACGTCTACTGGTTTCAAGGCAAGCCGTCACGCTGGGGCTCCGAGCGGGTGGCCGAGTCGCCGGAAGTGCTGAGCGCCCTGACAAAACTGTACGCGGCGGAAGGCGTGGAACCTCAGCGACCACCCGCCCCTGCTCGTGGAATTGCGCTGAACGATCCCGTTCAGGCAGGCGCGTTTCATTATTCTCCGGGAACGATGGCGCCGTGCTGCCGTAGCAGGGCGCGGATATCGGCCATGGGAAGCGCTTCGGGGTCCACTCCGGTGCTGGCGCTCAGGGCCGCCATGGCGCCCGCCGCCTGGCCCATGGCCATGCAGGGACATTCCACGCGCAGGGCGGAGTTGGCCTCGCGGTCGCTCGAGACGCAGCGGCCGGCCACCAGCAGGAAGCGGCTGCCCGCAGGCAGCAGCGCGCCGCGCGGAATCGTGGGCAGCACATTCATGCCCAACAGCCGGTAGTTGATCCCCTTGCCATCGTTCAGATGTTCATCGATGGAATAAAAGGCATGGCAGACCGCATCGGGATAGGTCCGGCCCGCTTCGTAGTCCGCCGCCCGCACGGTGTCCTTGCCCTGGATGGTCACCGTCTCGCGGATGCCCACCTCGGGGCAGACCCAATCGACCTGGAACTTCTCCAGGCCGGGCTGCTTCCTGAAAAACCGGTACGTGCGCAGCAGGGCCTGCCGGCCTTCAATCTCGGCCGCGGTCCGGCCTTCGCTCGTTTCGGCGCCGGGGGCGCGAAGATGATTGGCGTTCGTGCCCCGTCCCTTCAGGAACCCCTCCGGCCCGGCGTCCCGCCAGGAAAGATCGGTCGACTTGAGCTCGCCGGCCGCGATGGCGGCGTCGGCCGCCGCCTTCAGGGCGGGGAAATCGAGCGTCGCGACGTCATAGCCCGAGCAC
>CAXNFL010000068.1:0-9116 GCA_964201555.1 Kiritimatiellia bacterium | reverse complement strand
GGGGTTCGCCGCGCGCTGGGAAGGCGATCAGGCGCTCTTCCAGGCCGAGGCGCGGGAAACCGAGCTGAGCCGCGCCACCCGGCAGCTGGCGATCGTGCGCGGCGAACTCCTCGCCGGCCTCGGGCTCTCCCCCGCTGCCACGGTGACGCTCGCCGACCGGGCCGACCCCGCCGCCCTTCCCGGGGGATCCACCGAGGCGCTCGTCCTGCGCGCCCTGGAAGTCCATCCCGCCCTGTCCCTGGCCGACCGCCAGGTCGTCATCCGCGAGCACCAGGCGCGGCAGGCCTTCTGCAACTTCCTGCCCACCCTCTCGCTCTTCTCGTCCCGCACCTGGACCGGCGACGATCTCGCCAAGCAGTCCGCGAACTGGGTCTCGGGCTTCGCCGCCGCCTGGACGCTCTTCGACGGGCTGGCCAACGTGGCCCGCTACAAGGCGGCCAACGTGGAACGGCGCCAGAGCAAGCTCGAGCGCGAGTCCACCTTCCTCTCCATCATGATCCAGGTCATGGCCGCCGAGGCGGCCGCGCACGACGCCGCCGAGGGCGCCCGCCTCCGCCGGCGCGCCTACGAGGTGGCCGCCGCCCGCTATGCGGACTACGACGCCAAAAGCCGCGAGGGGCTGATCCCCCTGGGCGACGCGCTGGACGCGCGGGCGGAAATGGATCTCGCGCAGGTCGTCTTTGTCCGGAGCCGGTATCAGGAAAAAGTCGCCATCGCCAGCCTCGAGCTCGCCATGGGCATCACCCTTGTCCCCGTCGCGCAGGCCGAATCGAAAAACGAGAAGAAGCCATGAAGAACACCCCCGCCGCCCTCCTCCTGTCACTCCTGGCCGCCACCCTCGCCGGGTGCGGCCCCTCCAAATCCGCCGTCGGCCCGGATCAGGCGGCGCTCCGCCCCCTCGCCGTCCGGGCCCTCCCCGCGGCCGAGCGCGACTTCGAGCGCCGCCTCACCGTGCAGGGCACCCTCGAGGCCAAAAACTTCGCCAACGTCGCCGCCCGCATGGAAGGCAATCTCGACCAGGTCTGGGTGGACGAGGGGGATCCGGTCAAGGCCGGCGAAACGCGGCTCTTCCAGATTGATCCCGTGGGCCGCAGCAACGCCCTGTCCATCGCCGAGCAGGCCCTCGCGGTCTCCCGGGCCTCGCTCGCCGTCGCGCAGGCCAACGCCGGCCGGTGCGAGGCCGAGGCGCGCAAGAACGCCCTCGACTTCGAGCGTTACGGCCGCCTTCACGATCAGGGCAAGATCAGCGTCAACGAGTTCGAAAAATCCCAGGTGCTCGACCTGCAGGCGCGGGCCGGACTTGCCGTGGCCGCGGCTCAGGTCGATCTCGCCGGCCGCCAGGTCAAGCAGGCCGAGGCGGCGCTGGGGATCGCCCGGAAAAACCTCGCCGACTCCCTGGTCCTCGCGCCCCTCTCCGGCGTGGTCAGCCTCCGCAACGCCGAGCCCGGCGAACAGATGGCCGTGGGGCGGGTCGTGCTTCGCATCGACGATCTCGACACCGTTGAGGCGGCCGCCTTCCTGCCCGCCCTTTATCACCCGGATGTCAGTCCCGGCCAGACGCGGTTCCGCCTCAGCGTCAACGGCCGCGAGGCGGGAACGAACACGGTCCACTACCGCAGCCCCACCATCAACCCCGTCCTGCGAACCTTCGAAATCAAGGGGGTCGTGGACGCCTCTTCCGGCCTCGCCGTGCCCGGCGCCATGGCCGACCTCACCCTGATCTTCGAAACGCGCCGCCACCTGGGCGTCCCCAGCTCCGCCCTCCTCGTGCGAGCGGGCAAAACGATCGTCTTCGTCGCGCAGGGCGGAAAGGCCCGCCAGGTTGAAGTCGCCGCCGGCTGGCAGAACGAAGGCTGGACGGAGATCCTCGCCGGCCTCGAGCCCGGCATGCGCGTCGTCACCGAGGGCCAGACCCAGCTCCGGGACGGCGCCCCCCTCGAAATCCTCTAACGTTTTGCAGGGAGACCCGCCATGTTCCTAGCCTCCGCCACAACCAGGCGCCCGATCGCGATGAGCTGCCTGCTCATCGCCCTGATCGTTCTCGGGCTCAACTCCTACCGCAAGCTTTCCCTCGAGAACATGCCCGCGGTGGACATTCCCTACGTCTCCATCAGCACCACCTGGGTGGGGGCCTCGCCCGAGGACGTTGAAAAGGACATCAGCAAATACATCGAGGACGCCGTCTCGGGCATCGACGGGCTCAAGCACATCCAGTCCTCCAGCCTCGAGAATGTCAGCCTGGTCGCGCTTGAGTTCAACCTGTCCGTCAATGTGGACGTCGCCGCCCAGGACGTCCGCGAAAAGCTCGACACGGTCCTCTCGAAGCTCCCGGAGGACGCCGACCGGCCCGTCATCCAGAAGGTCAACTTCAACGCCGCGCCCATCGCCAACCTCTTCCTCTCCGGCGAGGCGCCCCTCGACGACCTGTATGACTACGCCGACAACAAGCTCGCCGACCGCTTCGCCACCGTGCCGGGCGTGGCGGAGGTGCAGGTGATCGGCGGCAACGAGCGTGAAGTCTGGGTCGAGCTCGATCGCGAGGCCCTCGCGGCCGCGGGCCTCACCTCCTTCGACGTCGTGACCGCCCTGCAAGGCGGCATCCTCAGCCTGCCCGGGGGCCGCATCCGGGAGAAGGGCGACGAGGTCACCCTCCGCTTCGACGCCGACTACAAGACGATCCCCGACATCGCCGGCCTCGAGATCGCCAACCGGGGCGGCGCGCGCCGCCTGCTCCGCGACCTCGGCACCGTACGCCAGGCGACGGCCGAGGTCCGCCAGCGCGCCATTCTCGACGGCCGGCAGGGCATCGTGCTCAAAATCGTCAAAAAGGCCGAGGGCAACATCGTCTCCGTCGTGAAGGAGTCGCGCAAGCGCTTCGCCGATATCCAGAAGGGCTTGCCCGGCGGCATGACCCTCGAGTGGGTTTCCGACGAGGCCGCCAACATCGAGGCGTCGGTCGACTCCGCGGTCTCCAGCGTCCTCGAGGCTGTCCTGCTCTGCGCCCTGATCCTCTTCGTCTTCCTGGTCAACATCCGCACCACGCTCATCGTCGCCATCACCATGCCCGTCACCATCTGCATCAGCCTGTTCTTCATGCAGCTGGCCGGCCAGAGCCTCAACACCGTCACCCTGCTGGCCATCGGCCTCTCCACCGGCGTGCTCGTCTCCAACTCCATCGTCGTGCTCGAAAACATCGTCGCCAAGTTCAAGGTGATGGACGATCACTGGGAAGCCGCCCGGATCGGGACCTCGGAGATGGCCGTGGCCGTCCTGGCCTCCGCCGGAACCAATGTCATCGTCATGTTCCCCATCGCCATGATGACGAGCCTGGTGGGCCGCGTGCTGGCCCCCTTCGCCATCACCACGCTCATCGTCAACGCCGCCTCCATCTTCATCAGTTTCACCCTCACGCCCCTGCTCTGCGCCCTGCTCCTGAAGCCCGCCTCCAAAGAGCGGGACAGCGCCTTCCTCCGCTTCGGGAAGCGATGGGACGAGGGCTTCATGGCCTTCGCCACCCGGTACGTCAACGGCCTTCGCTTCATCGCCGGCCGCCGCGGGATCAACCTGGCCCTGGTGCTGGGGACCCTCCTCCTCTTCCTCCTGACCATGAAGCTCGGCGGCTCCCGCCTCGGCTTCAGCTTCTTCGAGCAGGACGACCGCGGGCGCGTCTTCGTCCGCGTCGAAACGCCCGCCTACTACGGCCTGGAAAAAACCATCGCGCGACTCAACGGCATCCAGGACCGCCTCCGGAAGTTCCCCGATCTCCGCCACGTCCTCACCACGGCCGGAAAGGCCGAATCCCAGAGCGGGCAGGCCAGCGAAGGGGTTTACATGGGCCAGATCGAGCTGTTCTTCGCGCCCAAAACCGAGCGCTCCTGGAGCATCCTCACCCGGCTCTCCGAAATCCGCGCCCTCCTGGCCGATGAGACCGACTGCCTCATCTCCGCCGCCATTCCCGGCAAAATGGGCGGGCAAAGCTTCCAGATCGACCTGAATCTCGCCGGGGACGACCTCGACACCCTCGACCGCGCCGCCCTCGCCATCCAGGCTGCCGCCCGCAAGGTCCCCGGCGTGGACCAGCTTGAGACGACTGTTCGCGACACCAAGCCCGAAATTCGCGTGGTCCCCCGGCGGCCGGTCCTCTCCGACCTCGGCATTCCGCCCGCCCGGCTCGGCGCCATCGTCCGCGCCAACATCGAGGGCATCAAGGCCGCCGGCTACAAGTTCGGCGACCGCACCTATGACATCCGCGTCAAGCTCGCCGAGCAGGAAGGCAAGGACCAGATTCGCCAGTTCCTGCTCCCCGGCGCCAGCGGCCGCCCCATCCCCCTTGAAACCGTCGCCGACGTTGTCGACTCCATGACCAAGGTCCAGATTTTCAGGGTCGACAAGCAGCGCACCGTCAAGCTTCTGGGCGACATTACGAAAGGCGCCGCGATGAGCACCGTCGGCCAGGGGATCGCCCAAACGGTGGCCGAAAAGCAGCTGCTGCCCCCGGGCTATTCGCTCGCGAACTCCGGCATGAGCGAAATGATGGGCGAAGCCATCGCCGACTTCGGCGAGGCCATCCTGCTGGCCGCCTTCCTGACGCTTCTCACCCTGGCCGCCATCCTCGAGTCGTGGAGCCGCCCGGCCCTCGTGCTGCTGACCCTGCCCATGGGCCTGATCGGCGTGGTGGCGGCCCTGGTCTGGAGCGGCAGCGCCATCACCATCCTCGTCCTGCTGGGCATCCTCATGCTGATCGGCGTGGTCGTGAACGCCGCCATCCTCATCGTCGACCGGATGGCGCAGCTTCTGGCGCAGGGCATGAATCGACGCGACGCCATGTTCACCGCCATGACGGACGAGTTCCGGCCCGTCCTGATGGTGGTGCTGGCGTCGGGGCTCGGAATGCTGCCCATCGCCATCAGCCGCGGCATCGGCTCCGAAAGCCGGGCGGGCATCGGCATCGCCTCCGTGGGCGGCATCCTCGTGGCGGGCGTCCTCACCCTGACGGTGCTCCCGCTTCTCTACGCCCTCTTCACCGGCCGGCCCAAGGCGGGGCCCCCGGACAACCATCCCTAAATCATGCCTGTACGGGAAAAATCTTTCCTTTTTCACGTCGGAACGTTAACGTAAACATATGATGAATTCGTATACGTTTCCGTCACAGTCCCTGCCGCTTTACGAAGGCTACGACGTCATCGTGGTCGGCGGCGGACCTTCCGGCTGCACGGCTGCGGCTGCGGCCGCGCGAGAGGGAGCCAAAACCATCCTGATTGAGGCTACTGGCGCGCTGGGCGGGATGGGCACGTCCGGCCTTGTGCCCGGCTGGTGCCCGTTTTCAGACAAGAAGCAGCTGATCTACCGGGGCTTGGCGGAAAAGGTGCTGATGGCCTGCAAGCAGGCCCTGCCCCACCTGCCGGCTGACCGGATCGATGCCCTTCCCATCGATTCCGAACATTTGAAGCGGGTGTACGACGACCTGGTCGGAAGCGCGGGCGCGGAAATCCTTTTCAACACCCTGCTGTGCGGCGTGGAAAAGTCGGGCGCCGACTCGGTCCAGACGCTGATCCTGGCCAACAAGGCCGGCCTTTCCGCCTGGCGGGCCTCGGTTTACGTGGACTGCACGGGCGATGCCGACCTGGCAGTCTGGGCCGGAGCCGCCGCTCAAAAGGGCGATGCCGCCGGAGAGCTCCAACCCGCCACCTACTGTTTCATCCTGAGCAACGTGGACGATGCCGCCTACCGGACCGCCCCGAGCCTTCACGCCAGCAACCCGGCGAGCCCGATCTACGACATCCTGAAATCGGGCCGCTATCCGCTCATCCCGGACAACCATCTCTGCAGCAATCCGATCGGCCCGGGAACCGTGGGCTTCAACGCCGGCCACCTGTGGGACGTCGACGGGACCGATCCCCGGTCCGTCAGCCGCGCACTCATCGGGGGGCGGAAGCTGGCCGCCCAGCTCCGCGACGCCCTGGCCGCCCACGTCCCCGGGGCTTTCGGCAACGCCTTCCTCGCGGCCACGGGCGCGCTGCTGGGAATCCGCGAAACCCGCCGCATCGCGGGCGACTATGTGCTGACGCTCTCCGACTACCTCGCACGCCGCCGCTTCGCGGACGAGATCTGCCGCTGTTCCTATTTTGTTGACATTCATACGGCCCGGGAGGAAATCGGGACGGCCCGTGACGGGCAAGCCCATTTCGAGAAGCGCACCCATCGCTACGGGCCCGGCGAAAGCTACGGCGTGCCCTACCGCTGCCTGTGCCCGAAAGGGCTTCGCAACGTGCTGGTGGCCGGCCGGTCGATTTCCACGGACCGCGCGGTCCAGGGCAGCGTCCGCGTCATGCCCGTCTGCCTGGCCATGGGCGAGGCCGCCGGCATGGCAGCCGCGCACGCGGCCCGCCACCACGGCGCGGATATCCACGCCGTCGATGTCGGGCGCCTTCGCGCCCGGCTGCTCGAAGAAGGCGCCTATCTCCCCCAGTCACAGTCCTCCCAACCCGGAGAATGATCCATGTCCGACGGATGGTTGTTTCAACAGCGGCGGTTCGGCCTCTTTGTGCATTGGGGAATCTACGCCATCCCCGCCTGGCACGAGCAGGTCCAGTGCCGCTGGCCGGTGTCCAAGGCGGACTACGTCAAACTGGCCGCCCAGTTCAACCCGGTGAAATATTCCCCGGATGAGTGGCTCGACATGGCCGAGGCCGCGGGAATGGAGTATGTGTGCTTCACCACGAAGCACCATGACGGCTTCTGCATGTGGGACACGCAATTCTCCGAGTACAACATCATGAACACCCCCTATGGCCGGGACGTGTTGCAGATGCTGGCCGAGGCCTGCCACCGGCGGAATTTCGGGCTGTGCCTGTACTACTCCATTCCGGACTGGAATCATCCCAACGCGCCCAAGGGCGGAAGCCATGAGCTGCTTGTCCCCAATCCGGGCGATGAGCCCGATGAGGACAAATACGTGGAATACGTCCGCAACCAGGTCCGGGAATTATGCAGCCGGTACGGGCGGATCCAGGGCTTTTTCTGGGATATCCCCCCGAAGCGGCAGGAGCCGGGGCTGAATCGCCTCATTCGCGAGCTGCAGCCGGGCATCGCGATCAACGACCGGGGCTACGACAAGGGCGACTACGATACCCCCGAGCGTTCCGTGCCCGAGGGCAAGCGGTTCCCCCGCGCCACGGAGGCGAACCAGTCCGTGGGCCGGCAAAGCTGGGGCTTCCGCGAACAGGAAGATTATTATTCGCACAAACTGCTCATGCGCAGCGTGGACAAGATCATGGCCATGGGCGGCAATTACCTGCTGAACGTGGGCCCCGGGGCCGACGGCGCCATTCCCCCCGAATCCGCCGCTTCGGTCCGCCGCGTGGGCGCCTGGTATTGCCAGGTGCGCGAAGCGCTGACCGCCGAGCCGGCCTCCGATCTCCTCCCCCGCGACGAGGTGATGCTGACGCGACGCGCCAACACGCTCTACGTGCACTTTCACAAGGACCCGGAATGCAACGGCCTTCATCTCGACCCCCTGGCCGAAATGCCCCTCCGGGCGACGGTGCTCAACACCGGCCGGGAGCTGGCCGTCTCCCTCGAGCGGATGCCCACCTTGAGCATCCCGCCGAACATCCGCCCCCCCGCCCTCCACCTGCGCGGCATTCCCGCCAACGAGCTGGCCGGCGAAATTATCGTTCTCAAGCTTGAGTTCGAGAACTTGGATCGGGTGATCCGCGCTGTGAACGCGAGCCAGAAGGCCTCGGAATTCCGTTATTAGGTGACTCCATGAACCCCTCCACACACACCGGGGCCCCCCAGACGAGCCGGGAGCGGGTTGTACGCGCCATCCGGTTCCAGCACCCGGACCGGCTTCCGATTTCGCACGCGATCCTTCCCTCGGCCCAGTACCACTACGGCCAGGCCCTGAAGGACATCACCGACGCCGTCGAGGAGGATTTCGGCTGGCGCCTGCTTCCCGACCTTCCCCGCGAGAAGCTGCCGCCGCTATACAAGAAAGGCACCAACGTGGACGCCTTCGGCACCACCTGGTGGGTGACCGATGAGGGCCGCTGCGGAATCCCCATCAAGTTCCCGATCGCCGAGGACTGGTCCAACTATACCCGGCATCAATGGCCCGCGGGGTTCGATGCCGGCCCGCCCACGTACCGGCTGTACAGCGGGCACATGAAAGGCGAGAGCCCCGACTACTACGCGCGCGGCGGCTGGATCGTCTTTTTCGAGCAGCTGCAGCAGCTCCGCGGATTTGATTCCACGCTGATGGACCTGGCAGAGCCGGGGCCCGAGCTCTGCCGGTTGCGCGACGACCTCCTCGCTTTCAACCTCGCCTGGCTGGACCGCTGGCTGGCGGGCGGCTACCAGGGGCTCCACTTTGCCGACGACTGGGGCACCCAGACCAACCTCCTCATCTCCCCCTCCCGGTGGCGCTCGTTCTTCAAGCCGGTGTACAAGGAGATGTTCGCCAAGGTCAAGCGGGCCGGGCTGGACGTCTGGTTCCACAGCGACGGCATGATCCTCGACATCATCCCGGACCTGATCGAGCTGGGCGTGGACGTGCTGAACTGCCAGGCCTCCGTCATGGATCGGAAGCGGCTGAAAGAGTTCGCCGGCCAGATCGCTTTCCGAACGGACATCGACCGGCAGAACATCCTGCCCTTCGTCTCGCCCCCGGAAGTGAAAGCTTACATCAACCAGCTGTTCCACGATTTGGGAACGCCGGCCGGCGGAATCGTCGCCTGCGGGGAAATATCGGAGGACGTCCCTCTCGCCAACATCCGCGCCATGTACGACGCCTTCCGCGAATTCCGCTGGTGATTTTCCAACAGAATAAAGAAACTACCGGAACAGGAGCATGATTCCGGGAGGCCCGACCCGCACCTTGATCCAGTTGTCTTCGACCAACACGGTGTAGGTTTTTTCGGGGCCAAGATTCTTCACAACCAGCGAGCCCGGATCGCCCGTCAACGCTCCCGCATAGTGGATCAGCTTGTAGGTGCGGGAAACCCCCCAGGGGTTGCCCGCGGCATCCCCCAGCACCACCTCGCCCCCGTTGATCGTCAGGCCGCCGGAGGCGGTTACCTCGATCTGGTCGTTTATGGCGGGGGAATCGCCGAGCT
>CAXNFL010000067.1:0-9152 GCA_964201555.1 Kiritimatiellia bacterium | reverse complement strand
GGGCCGGGATAAGGCCGCCGGGCTTGTCCTTGTACTCGGCGATCACCTCGGCCAGCCGCTCGTTCAGGACGGCTTCGGAGACGGGTTCACAGGAGGGGCAGGGGCAGGGCAGGGGGGCGGAGGGGGAAGGGGGCGTCATGGGGGTCTCCTGACCTTTACAGGGAGCCTTCGATGTATTTTTCGAGATTCCGGATCATGATGTCCTGTTCGCTGGCCATGAACTTGACGAGGTCGCCGATTGAGATCAGTCCATCCACTTTGTCATGGTCGATGACCGGCAGGTGGCGGATGCGCTTCTGGGTCATGAGCGACATGCAGTCATCGACGGTGGTTTCAGGGGTCACATAGATGACTATGCGGCTCATCGCGTCCTTCACCTGGACGGCGCGGGGCTGTTTTTCGAGCAGGATGACTTTGCGGAAGCAATCGCGCTCCGAGAGGAGGCCGGCCAGTTTGCCGGATTTGTTCATGATGAGCAGGCAGCCGACCTGCCTGGTGTCCATGAGCTGGACGGCCTCAAAGACGGAGGCTTGCGGAGGAATGGTGACCACTTCGCGGCCCTTGCGATCGAGAAGTTGACTGATCGGCGTATTCATGGAGCTCCTCCCTGTTGCGAGTGATGGTTCCGTTTCGGCCGCTGGGCCGATATAACCGGTCCCGATGCCATCAGTTTACGGGTCATCACTAGGGGAGTCAAGAATTATCAGACTATCTGATCAAACTAAGATAAAATCTTATAATGTTAACGCCAATTGCTTAAGTGGAGCTTCGATAATTCTTAGTGATCGGCCGACGCGGAGGTCGGCCCTCCGAAAATGGGCAGCTCGAAGCTGTGGAGGGCGCACCTCCGCGTGCGCTTCAGTCACCACCCGCCTCCGCCCCCGCCGCCCCCGCCGCCACCGGAGGAACCGCCCCCGCCGCCGCCGGAGCTGGAGCCAGGCGCCGTGGAGGACGAGGAGATGGCCGACGACAGGGAGGAGCCCAGCGAGCCGGCCAGGGCGCCCGCCGTCAAACCGGTCCAGCCCATTCCGGTGCACCAGGCGGGGGAATACTCGGTTCCCTCCCGCGCGGCGGCCGCCAATTCCTCCTTGAACTGCTCGGTCCAGTGTTGCTCCACGCCCAGCGCAAGGGCATAGGGCAGGAACATTTCAAACAGCTCGGGCGTGCGCTGGGGCGGGTTCTCGAGATTGAGCCGGTCCTTTTCCGCCACGGACAGGTACAGCTTGAACCCTTCGATCTCGTCCATGATCTTGCGTCCGGTGATGGTCGGGGCCTTGAGCAGATGGTAGAAGATGCCATTCAGCAGGGCGCCTGTTCCGAATATCAGAGGCACCCAGAGCGAGGTGGAGCGCCCGAAGAGCCACAGCCCGAAAATCTCGCCGCCGAGAAAGGGCAGGGCGAACAGCGTCAGCGGAACGGCCTGGACCCAGTGTCCCGTCCGCCACAGCGTGAAGGCGCTGGAGAGGATGGCCATGGTGCCGATTGTCCAGAGGGACAGCCACATCAGCATGAAAAACGCCGGGGGTATCTCCATGTTTCCCAAAAGCGAAACGCCGCAGGGAATCAGGGAGAACAACAGGCCCGGCACCCAGTAGCGGAGGTTCCGCATGAAGTATTTGGTTTCGAGCAGAAACGCCAGCGACTTCTTCAAGGTTTTGATGGCTTCGCTGATCGCCGTGTGATTCGCCTGCTCGAGCGCGATCTTCGCCCGGGTTCCGAGCAGGGCGTTGGCCACGGCGGATTCATCCGGCGTGAGCGACGAAACCGGCAGCTTTTTCCGGATGAGCGTGTAGGTGTCGCCGCTTCGCTGGATCGTCAGCACGCCTTTCACGGCCAGGTTGATCACGTTGGCGGCAAACGCCTTGTTGTCATAGCCCATCTCCATCAGGGTGCGGACGGCGGCGGGCGAAAAGCCCCTGGGCGGTTCGTACCGGGGAATGATCAGCCCCTTGCCGGGATCCCGGCCCACCAGCGACCAGACGACCATGTAATAGAACAGCACCAGCACCAGGCCCGCCAGGGCCAGCGCCACGCCGATGTTGTCGCGCACCAGGTTCAGCCAGTCTTCCTTCGGGGTGGGCGCCGCCACGCGTCCTTTCGGCCAGGTGATCGCAATCGTCAAGCCCTCGTAGGAGGAGAGGCGTTTCGTGGTCACGATTCGCGCGGTGCCCGGGGCGGGTTGCGTGACGGTATACGATTGGCCCTTGGCGCCTTGCGGTCCCGTGTAGGCTTCGGCGGTGAGGGGCGGAAGGCTCTTTGGCAGGTAGACGGTGGCGGACGCCTGCTCGATGGGGAACACCCAGCCGTTGCCGGTCACGTTCCAGTAAAGCTCGTCGTGCTTTTCGAAGAAGCCCAGCTGCCGGTCCGAGCGGTAGGTCAGCTCGTAGGTATAGGTGCCCGGCATCAGCGTGACGGACGAGGAGCCGAAATAGACGCGCTGTCCGTTGTCCCTTTTTTCAAGATGATAGGGCTCGTCCCGTCCGTCCCGCCGGACGCTCAGGACCTCGAAACCGGTGCGCTTTTTCAGGCCCCAGCGCCCCTTGTAAAGCTGCGGGAAATCCCGGTAAATGCCGTGCTTGATCTGCTGGCCGGCGGCCTCCACCGTGATGGTTTCGGTGACGACGAGGAGGGCGTTGGTCAGCACGTCGATCTGGCTGTCGAACCGCAGGATGCGCTCCTGGCCGACCGCGGGCTGCGCGAGCAGGAGGCCGGCAACAAGCAGGAGGAGGCCGCGGAGGAATGAGCGTGTGCGAGTCATAGGGTTACTCCCGGGGTCTGGCGTTCAACGGCGTTGTCGATGCTGAAGAAGGGCTGGGCGTGGAATCCGGCCAGGCGGGCCGCGAGAACGGCGGGGAACGATTCCACGAGCGTGTTGAAGTCGCGGACGGCGCCGTTGTAGTACCGGCGGGCGTACTGGAGCTGGTCCTCCAGCTCGATGAGCGCCTGGCTGAGCTGCTGGAAGGTCTGGCTGGCCTTGAGGTCGGGGTAGGCCTCGGCCACGGCGAGCAGGTCGCGCAGGTTGTTTGTCAGGGCGGCCTCGGTCCGCTCCACCTGGGCGACGCCCTGGGCGCGGAGGGCGTCCGACCGGGCGGCGGAGACTTTTTCGAGGACGCCCCGCTCGTGGTCGCGGTAGCCTTTCACGCACTCCACCAGGCGGGGGGCGAGGTCGTGGCGGCGCTTGAGCTGGACGTCGATGCCGCTCCAGGCTTCCCGCACCTGGTTGCGGCCGCGGATGAAGCGGTTGAAGGTGGCGGCGAACCACAGGAACGGCAGGGCGGCCACCCCGATTCCGGCACAGGTCATCCAGGTCATTGCGTTCCCCTTGGGTCGATTGACGCTTGCATAGGCGCCGGTCATTGTTGCATGCGGTCCGTTTTGTTTCAAGCTTTGCGGGGGGGAGGCGGCGGCGTGATGCGGGGTGTGCCGTTTTCGCTCTTGAACGGGAAGCACGTGGCCTTGACAGGGGAGGCGGCGGGCGGGTATTCTTTTGCAAAGAGGAGAATGGGTAATGCTGGAATTGAATCAAGCGCAGCAAGACGCTGTTAAAAAGTGGGTGTCCGAGGGAGCCGGCATTTCCGAAGTTCAGAACCGGCTCATCAAGGAGTTCGAGCTCCGCCCCACCTACATGGATGTTCGCCTCTTGATCCTGGAGCTTGGCGCCACCGTGCAGGAGAAAAAGCCTGCCATTACCGATATCAAGAAGGGGCCCGAGTCGGCTCCCGGCGCACCGGGCCCGCTGGCGGAAGAGGGCGAGGAAGAGGCCCCTCTGCCGGGCGAGCCTCCGGCCGGTCTCGGCGGCGTGAAAGTGGAGGTCGATCGCCTGATGAAGCCCGGCGCGATGGTCAGCGGCTCGGTGACCTTCAGCGACGGCGTCAAGGCCCAGTGGTCGCTCGACCAGGCGGGGCGCCTCGGGCTGGCGGGCGTGAAGCCCGGCTACCGGCCGAGCCAGACCGACGTGCAGGAGTTCCAGCTGGCCCTCCAGAAGGAACTCGCGAAGCAGGGCTACTAGCGGCCGCCGGCCGGTTTTCCCGACTTCTTAGACCCGCCACGAGGATTTCGTTTTGAAGCTGTTTGGCGAAAAGGGCGAAAATTACCTGGTTGACTTGATCACCGGGCGCATTCCCTTGCATGTGCTGCCGTGGCAGGATCTGCTGCTGCTGCGGGTGCTGCGGCTGCTTTCCTTCGTGTACGGCGGCGGCGTGCAGCTCCGCCTGTTTCTCTACCATCACGGCATTTTCCGCCACAACACCCTGGGCTGCCAGGTGATCAGCGTCGGAAACCTGACCGTGGGCGGCACGGGCAAAACGCCCGTGGTGGAGCTGATCGCCCGCACGCTGAACCGGCAGGGGCGCCATGTGGCCATCCTGAGCCGCGGGTACAAGCGCATCGCGCGGCCCGTGCCCTGGCGGATGAAGCTCGCCCGGCTGTTCGATTCCCGGACTCCGCCCTCCTGCGTGGTGGCGGATGCCAAGGGCGTGCTCGCCGAGCCGCGCGAGAGCGGGGACGAGCCTTTCATGCTGGCCCGACGCCTGGCCGGCACGGCCGTGCTGGTGGATCCCGACCGCGTCAAAAGCGGCCGCTACGCCATCAAACACCTGGGGTGCGACACGCTCATCCTCGACGACGGCTTCCAGCATCCCGAGCTGCATCACCGGCTGGACATCGTTCTCGTGGACAGCCGGAATCCCTTCGGCAACGGGAACGTGCTTCCCCGGGGCGTCCTGCGCGAGCCCATCTCCAACATCCGCCGGGCCAGCTTCATCCTCCTGACCAAGTGCGAGGACGGCGCCCCGCCGGAATTGGAGGCGCGCATCCGCGCCCTCAATCCGACGGCGGAGATCATTCCCTGCCGCCACCAGGCCCGTCACCTGCAGGATGTCTACTCCCCGGCCATCCGGCCCCTTGGCGAGCTGAGGGGCCTGCGCGTCATGGCGCTTTCGGGGATCGCCTCGCCGGAAGGCTTCGAGCGGGAGCTCGAAAGGCAGGGCGCCGTCCTGTCCAGCCGCGAACGCTTTGCCGACCATCACTGGTATTCCCGCGAAGAGCTTGAAGCCCTGATCGAAAAGGCCTGCCGGGACGGCGCCCAGGCCATCGTGACGACGGAAAAGGACGCGGTCCGCTTTCCGACCCTCGACGCCCGCGGCCTGCGGGTGCTGTACCTGCGGGTGGAAATCGAACTGTCCTCCGGAACAGGAACCCTGGATGAGTGCATCTCGCGCATCTGCTCCCTGCGCTGAACCCCTGCCGGCCGGCGCGACCCTCTGGGTGCGCGGCGTGAACTGGCTGGGCGATAGCGTGATGACCTTGCCCGCCCTGGCCGCCTTCAAGCAGGCCCATCCCGGCGTTCGCCTGGTCATGGCCTGCCGGCCCGCCCTGGCGGGTTTCTGGGCCCTCTGCCCGTGCGTGGACGCCGTTCAGGCGCTTCCGCCGGGGCTGGCGGGCGACTGGCGGGCCGCGGCTGAGCTCGGGCGGCTGAAGGCGCGACGGGCCGTCGTGCTTCCCAATTCGTTCCGCTCCGCCTGGGTTCCCTTCCTGGCCCGCGTTCCGCAGCGGCTCGGGTTTCCGGGTCACGCGCGGCGCTTTCTGTTGACGCAAGCCGTGCATCCGCTATCCTATTCCGGCTCGGTACATCAAGCGCTGGACTATTACGCCCTGTTCGGGATCAGCCCCGCCGCGGTGCCGCCCGTCCTGGACGGCCTGTTGCGGGTTCCCGGGGAAGCGCTGGCCCGGATGACCGGTCGGCTGGGTCAGGCGGCGAAGGCGTTGTCCGGTTTTCCCGCGGGGGGGCCCTGGCTGGCGGTGGCTCCGGGCGCGGCGCGCGGCGGCTCCAAGCGGTGGCCGGCGGCTCATTTTGCGGCCGCGGCGGCGATCGCGGTCCGGGAATCCGGTTGCGGCGTCATCGTGTGCGGCACGGCGGCGGAACGCGGGGCGGCGGCCGAGATCGCCGCGGCGGCTCCGCGGGCAACGGTCGATTTGACGGGGGAGACCAGCCTGGCCGAGCTGGCGGCGCTCTTCCGGCTGAGCCGGGCGGTCCTTTGCAACGACAGCGGCCCTATGCACGTGGCGGCCGCGGCCGGGGCGCCGGTGGCGGCCGTGTTCGGCCTGACGGATCCCGGGCGGACGGGCCCGCTGGGGCGGGGGCATGTGATCCTGAGCCCGAAAGGGGTGTCGGGGAAGGTGGACATCGCCCGGGAATCGGCCGAGGCGGCGGCGGCGCTGGAATCCATCCGGCCGGCCGAGGCGGCGGCGGCGGTCATGAAGCTTCTGGCGGTTTAACGAGGAGTTCGCGTGCGAGACAAGATTTCAGCCTGCATCACGGCCTGCGACGAAGAGCGCAATATCCGCCGCTGCCTGGAAAGCGTCAAATGGGCGGATGAGATCGTGGTGGTCGACAGTTTCAGCAAGGATCGCACGGTGGAGATCTGCCGGGAATACACGGACCGGGTCTATCAGCACAAGTGGCTGGGCTACATCGGGCAGAAGAACCTGATCAAGGAGTTGGCCCACGGCCCCTGGCTCCTGTTCATCGACGCGGACGAGGAGGTGTCGCCCGCTCTTCTCGAGGAGATCAAGCGGGAGTTCGAGACGGGCTCCAACAAGCTCTATGCCGGCTATATGTTTCCGCGCATGGTGTTCTACCTGGGCAAGTGGATCCGGCACGGCGAATGGTATCCGGACATCAAGCTCCGGCTGTTCTGCAAGGACAAGGGCACCTGCGCGGGGCACGAGCCGCATGACCGCACGACGGTGGATGGGGAGGTGAAGCTGCTGAAGGGCCATCTCCATCACTACACCTACGAAGACATCTATGACCAGATCAAGACCATGAACCAGTTTTCCACCATCGCGGCCCGGTCGATGTATGACTCGAGCTATCCCTTTCTCTGGCGCGACCTGCTGCTCCGGCCGCTGTGGCGGCTTTTCAAGGCCCTGTTCCTCAAACGGGGCATCATGGACGGCATCCGCGGCATCATTATCGCCATGTGCTCCGGCTTCGGCGTGTTCATGAAATACGCCAAGCTGATGGAGCTGTACCTGGACTCCCCGGCCAACGACGGGCCGGAGGGGAGGACGGGCGAAAAAAAAGACACCACAAACCGTTGACATAACCGCTATTTTTTGACTATATAGTTGTTCGTTTGCGGAAGGTGAGCCTTCCGGATTTCTGTGGGGGATTAGCTCAGTTGGTAGAGCGCTTGAATGGCATTCAAGAGGCCAGGGGTTCGAATCCCCTATCCTCCACCACTTTTAGACGATCGTCGGGCCTTCGTCCGGCCCCTGAAAACGCTGAGGCCCTGGCATGAGTCGATTTTCAGTCAGTGTCATTGTGACGACCTTCAACTCTCCCGACACGCTCCGGCTTGTCCTGCTTGGCCTGCTTCGCCAGACCGTGCTGCCGGCCGAGGTGCTGGTGGCGGACGACGGCTCCGAACGCGCGACCGGCGAGATGCTGGAGCGGCTCGCGCCCGAGATGCCGTTTTCCCTCGTTCACGTCTGGCAGCCGCATGAGGGCTTCCGCGCCGCCCGGAGCCGCAATAACGCCATTGCCCGGGCCCGGGGCGAGATGCTGGCTTTCCTGGACCAGGACACCATTCCGCACGCGCGCTGGCTCGATATCCACACGGCGAAGCTGGGCGCCAGAGAGGTCTCTTTGGGGGATGTGATCCCCCTGGACCTGGAAGAAGCCCGTCGGGTGACGGAGCCCGCGCTCCGGCAGGGGCGTTTTGAGCGGCTCTTCTCCCTGCGCAACCGGCTCCGGCTGGCCTGGCTGCACGTGCGGTATGTGGTTTATGCCGCGCTTCGCCGGCAGGACCTGGCGGTAAAATCCAAGCCCCGCCTGCGGTCCTCCAACTTTGCCATTCCGGCCGCGCCGATGCGCGAGGTGAACGGCTTCGATGAGACCTATGTGGGCTGGGGGCAGGAGGACGACGACCTGGGGCGCCGGCTTTACAAGCTGGGGATCCGTCCGAAGATCCGGGTTTATCCGGCGCGGGTCAGTCATCTGCCCCATCCGCCCCGTCGTCCGCCGACCTGGAATGAAGGCGATAATACCCGCCGCTACCTGGAGGGCGCCGCCGGCTCCGCGCGGTGCGAGACGGGCCTCTCCCGCCATCCCTATCCGGATGTGCGCGTCAAGACGCTCACGTCCTGATCGGCCTTTTCCGCCGAGGCGGCCAGGGCCAGCGGAATCAGGGCCACGAAGACTTCCTGCAACCGGTTGTCCGGATAATCCCCGAGCCCGTAAATCTGCCATTGAAGGATCAGCAGGGCCAGCAGGACCAGGCGAAGGCGCGCGGTCTCGTCGGCGGCTTTCGCCAGCGCTTTTCCCATCCGGAGGGCCAGCAGGAGCCACAGGGCGGCATGCAGGATCAGCCAGGCCCGGCCTCCCTGGAACAGCACGAACAGCGCGTATTGATGCGGGTGGGGAAAGATATGGGGGGAGGGCGGAGGGTTGGTCGACCGGTACACCTCCTGGAAGGTCTCCTTGCCGTATCCATAGCCGAACCAGGGCCGCTGCCGGATCAGGCTGGCCGTGTGGCTCCAGACGGCAGGGCGGCCGGACAGCAGGTCCGGGTTGGTGAAGCGAGCGTTGATCGTTTTCAGGTGCGTTCCGATGAACGCCGCCGCCAGAGCGGCCAGGACCAGGCCCGCGAGCCGCCCTTTCCAGGTGCGGGGCACGAGGAGGAACGCGGAGGCGGCCGCGACGGCGAAGGCGGCCTGCGGGCCGCGGGAGGCCATGACTCCCAGATAGCCCAGGGCCAGTAGGGCGCCGAGGACCAGGCCGACGGCGGCCGGGCGGAAGGCCCGCCGGGTCCAGGCGCCGTAGAGGCAGATCAGGCAGGCCGCCGCCGCCAGCATGCTGGAGACGTTCGGATGATTCATGAACTGCGGCTTGTAGTAGCGGGCCAGGGCGGGGAAGTCGGGGCCCAGCGCCCGGTGAAGCCGGATCAGGTCGGCCGCGAATACGGGCAGGAGCACGAGGGCCGAGACCAGCAGGGCGCGGTCGATCCGCCGGCCTCCGGTTGCGAAGAAGGAGAGGGCGAAGGCGCCGGCCGGCAGCCTCAAGTCGCGCGCCAGGTCGCCCGCGGCGGCGGCCGGATGGGTGGCCCACAGCAGCTGAACCACGGGATAGGCGACGAGCAGGAGCGCGG
>CAXNFL010000066.1:0-9194 GCA_964201555.1 Kiritimatiellia bacterium | reverse complement strand
AGCCGCAGGAAGACAGCCTGGCCACGGAAGAATCAACGCTGGCTGCCGCCGGGCAATAGGGAGACAACGGAAATGAATCAGCATACGGTGATGGCGGCGGGGATCGGCCTGATAATCCTGTCGGGAGGCTCCGCGAACGGACAGAGCAACGCGCCCGTGTGCATCGTCGATGATTTCGCCACCGGGCTGTCCGCCTGGGAAAACCAGGATTCCGGCACGCTCGAGTGGGTGGCCGATACCAACGCCGGGGGCCATCTGCTCTGGCGCTCCGCCGATGACGGCATCGGCCACCTCCGGCTGAAAAATCCCGAGCGCCTCGATCTCTCCGCCTACGACCTGCTCCGCTTCCGCTACCGGGTGACCGGCAAAACCCTGGTGAACATCAACCCCATCCTGCAGCAGTTCCCTTTCATGCAGGGCTACAAGGCCCAGTACTGGGCCGTGGACACGCTGGACGTGCGACTGGGCGAGTGGCAGACGTACGTGCAGGAGCTGGACAAGGTCGAGAACTCCTGGCCCGACACCTACTCGCGCACGGCCCGGACGTTCGAGTTCGAAATCCACCAGCAGCCCGGCGCCGAGCGGACGGTGGTGGAGCTGGATGACATCGTGCTGCAGAAGAATGCGCTGGCCCTCGACCGCTCCTATCCGGGCGTCTGGTCCGCCGCGGCGGATGGCTCCCAGCGCCATGACTTCGCCATTCCCGTCCGCAATGCCGGCGACCGTCCCCTGTCCGTCCGGGTCGCGAGCGACCCGCGCTCGGTAAAACGCGCCACCATCACCGTGACAGACGACACGTTCGCCCTGCCGCCCGGCGGCACCGGGCTCGTGACCGTGGCGGTCGTCTTCCCGCCAGCCGCCATCAAGGCCAGCCCCCCCTATTATGGCGAGATGGCGGCGATCGAGTTCCACGTGCAGGGCGATCCGCCCCTCGTGCTGCGCACGATGCTTCCCGCCGGCATCCGGCCCGCCGCGGCGACTCACCCGTCGATCCTGTGCGACGCGGCGCACGCGCTCGAGCTGCGGGCGGCGTTCCAGGATCCGGCCCGGCGGAAGACTCTCAACCCGATCTTCGGAATCCTCGCCACGGAAGCGCAGAAGGCCCTTTTGTACCCGCCCTCCTATCCGCCGCTCGCGAACATCGCGAGGGGCTACAAGGAATGCCTGATCGATCAAACGAACCTGGTCGCGGTGAGCATGCCCAACCTGCCCGAGCCCACGTACCAATGTCCCTTCTGCGGCCGATTCTACCGGGGCTTGTTCTACCAGGCGGCCATGGAAAACTGGTACGGAAAGCACCTGGACAACGCCTCGGCCGCCTATCACGCCGGCATCGGCTACCTGTTCACCGGGGATCCGGCCTACGCCCGCAAAGCGGCCGACATCCTGCGGGGCTACACCAACACCTACCTGGCCCTGCCGGTGGCGGCGCTGACCGCCGGCGTGCACGCGCCGATCGCCAGCTCCGGAGCCACCCGGATCGCCGGAAGCTTCATGCAGGAACAGAACTGGCTCACCCGGCTGGCCGTGGGGCTTGACTGCATCTGGGACAGCGGCGCTCTCAGCGAGGCCGACAAGCGGGCGATTGCCGTGAAGGTCTTCGAGCCGTCGGCGAACCTGATGATGAATCATCGCGTCGGCCTGATGAACCTGCAGTGGATGATCGACCGCGCGGGCGTGTTCGCGGGAATGGCGGCGGAAAACCCGGCCCTCGTGGCCCGCGCCCTGTACGGCGACCACGGGATCGCGAGGCTGCTGGAGGAAGGCTTCCTGAAGGACGGCTTCTGGCGCGAAAACCCGAGCTACATCAACGTCATGGCCAACGAGGGCTACCCCGTGCTCGGCGCGCTGTTCGGCAACGGCATCCTTCCCTACACGCCCGAGATGGACCTGCGCTACAAATCCATGTGGCACCTGGCCGCCGCCGACGGCCGGTTCCCCACCCTGGGCACGGGCGGGCCGCCGACCCTGGACATCTTCGCCAACGGCGTGAAGGCGATCGCACACCTGTCGGGCGATCCCGAAATCGCCTGGATCGACCGCCAGAACCCCCAGGTCAAAAACGTGGGCATGTACTTCAGCTCCGTGGCGGCGGCGTTCCAGGCCAAGGGCACGCGGCTTCCGCCCGGAGCCGAGCGCCCGATCCGCCCCGTCACCACCAACCTCGCGGACTACGGCGTGGCCGTGCTGCGCGTGCCGCAGTCCGATGCCTACGCGGCCCTGGCGTGGGGACGGCACCTTGTCCACGGCCACTACAACAAGCTGTCCGTGAACGCCTACGGCAAGGGCGGCTGGTATGTGCGCAATTTGTGGGGCGGCTACGGGGCCGGCTTCTCGGATTTTGTGGAGCCGACCGCCAGCGCGAGCACGCTGATGGTGAACGGGCGCAGCCAGGATGCCGACACCGGGGAGCTGCTCTTCCTGGACAGCACGCCCGCCGCCCAGCTGGCCAGCGCCCGCGAAGCCGGGGCCTGGAAGGATCTGGAGCACGAGCGCACCGTCGTGCTGACGGCGGACTGGATGCTCGTCCTGGATCGCGTGCTGGCGGACAAGGCCACCACGATTGACTGGCTCTACCACGGCCAGGGCATGGGCAAGGCGGATGCGCTGGGCTGGGCGGACGGCCCCGCCGCCCTGCCCGGGCCCGCCCCCATTCTGGGAACAAATGCCTGCTACGCCTTCTTCGCGCCGGTCGAGGGCCGATCCCTCGCGCGGCCGGAGACCTCCCTGCTCTACCGCCGGCCGAACGGCACGGGCGCGGCCCTGCATCTCCTGGCTGAATCGGCGGACGCCGCGCTGTTCCGCACCGGCAGCTCCCGCTGGCCGCACGAGGGGCTGATCTTCCGGCAAAAGGGCTCGGACGTTTCATTCGCCGCCCTGTTCGAGCCCCTGGCCACGAATGAGCCGCCGCGCTGTTCCATCGAGCGGGCGGCCCTGCTTCACGGGAAGACGGGCCAGCCGGTTTCGCTGCGGGATGCGCAGGCGGTGGTGGTGCACGCCGGGGAGAAGCAGTTCCTGGCCGTGGTCAACTATACGGGCATCCCCCTGAAAACCTCCGACGGCGCCGTGCTGGAAGACGGCAAACGCGTGCAGATAAAGGCCAGGCAACCATGAACGAGTCACCCGCCCCCCAGCGTCCCTCGCCCACGCGCGCCGTGCTGGTCACGCACACGCACTGGGATCGCGAATGGTACCTCTCCGTCGAGGAAACCCGCTTCCGGCTGGTCGAGCTGATCGACCGCCTTCTGGCCGTGCTCGAGGCGGAGCCGGACTACCACTCGTTCTGGCTGGACGGGCAGACCATCCCGATCGAGGACTACCTCGTCGCGCGCCCCGAGCGGGCGCAGGCGCTCCAGCAGCGGCTCCGGCAGAACAAGATCCGGGTCGGGCCGTGGTATGTCCTGGCCGACGAGCTCCTGGTCTCCGGCGAAGCCTGCATCCGCAATCTCCTGTTCGGCCGCCAGCTCGCCCGCGCCTGCGGGCAGACCCCCACGGTCGGCTATGCGCCCGACGACTTCGGGCACATCGACCAGCTGCCGCAAATCCTGCGGGGATTCGGCCTGGATAACGCCGTCTTCTGGCGCGGGTACTCGCCGGACCAGATCGATGTCGCCGAAACCCTCTGGAGCGGGCGCGACGGATCGTCGGTCAAGGCCGTGTGCCTCGTGGGCGGCTACTCCAACGCGCGGGGCATCACCGCCGATCTCGACGCCACGGCCGACCGGCTCGACGCGCAAATGGAAAACCTGAAACGCTATTGCGGCTCCGGCGTCCTGCTGTTGATGAACGGCATCGACCACGCGCTTCCCCTTGCCGGAGTGGCCGAGGTGATTCGCAAGATCGAGGCCCGCTATCCCGGCCTTTCCGTGCGACACGGCAGCGTGGAAGACTATTTGGAACTTATTGCCGACGCCCACGCGAAAGGCAGGCCCCTGAGCGGCGAGCTGTTCCAGGTGGCCGCGCTCGACGGCTGCCTGTCCAACCGGCCCGACCAGAAGAGGCTCAACCGCCTGCTGGAAAACCGGCTCGCCCATTATGCCGAGCCGCTCGCCCTTCTCGCGGGCCGGATAACCGAAGCGATTCCCCCCAGCCTCATCGAGCGCGCCTGGAAGCTGCTGGTCAAGTGCCATCCCCACGACACCATCTGCGGCTGCCATGCCGACCCGGTGGCGCGGGATATGGTCGCGCGCCTTGAGCGAGGGCTCGAAATTGCCGCCGAGACGGAGGCCCGCGCCATTCCGGCCCTGCTCGGCTGCCGGCACGGGGCCGGGCCGGCCGCCTTGCCCTGCCAGATCGCCCTGTTCAATCCCCTGCCTTGGCCGCGCGACGAAATCATCGAGCTCGACCTGCCCCTTCCGCCCCACTCAGGCGACCTTCGCCTCAGCGATGCGGCCGGCCAGCTCCTCCCCAGCCGCATCCTGAAGGTGCGGCCCGGCTACCATTCCGAGTTCCACGACTTCAAGATCCCCACCCGCACGCCCTGCAACGTCACCCGGGTGCGTTTCGAGGCGCGCCGCCTCGCCCCCATGGCCGTCAGCGTGATCACAGTGACCGCCGCGCCGCGGGCCGTGATGAACATCATGGACACGGGCTCGAAGACGGAAGGCGCCACGGGCCTGGCCACGCTCGCCAGCCCCACGAACATCCTGGAAAACGCGCGGCTGCGCGCGACGGTTCACGCCGACGGGTCGCTGGACCTGCTGGACAAGCGCAGCGGCACGTTCCTGCCCGGCCTTAACCAGCTGCGCTTCGAGGCCGATCGCGGGGACCTGTACCGCTTCGCCCCGTCCCTGGAGGGCGAGGTGACCGCCATCGCTTCAGGCGACGTGACCCGCACGGACGATACGGCCCTCTGTCAGGCGGTCCGGGTTCGGGCGACGCTAAATGTCCAGGGGCAGTCGATCCCCGTGCGCATCGCAATCGCCCTGCCGGGCGACAAGGGGCGGCTGGAAATCACCGTTGATTTTGAAAACACGGCCCGCGATTTCCGGCTGCAGGCCGCCTTCCCCGTTCCCGCCGCCGGCACGGCCCTGGCCCACACGCCCTTTTCGCTCTCGCCGCGCCGCCCGGCGCCGCCCCTCGAAACGGCGTTGTGCGACCGCGGGGAGCGGCTCCGGATCAACACGGTCAGCCAGCCGATGCACTATATGGCGGCCTTCGATCTCGCCGGCGGCCAATCCCTGGCGCTGCTCAATCGCGGCCTCTACGAATACACCTGGGAAAATCCGCATCAGCCCTGCCTCACCCTTATGCGGGCGGTAGGCAAGATCACAACCGAGCTGGCCGGGCATGAGGCGGGCAGCGGACAATGCCCGGGGCCGCGGTCGTTCGCCTATGCGCTGGCCGTCTGCCCGACCGAAGCGCCGCACCTGGCCCTGCGCGAAGCGTTCGAGTACAACCTGCCGCCGGCCGCTCACCCGCTGTTCGGCCCACCCGCGCGTACTCCGGAAGAAGGCTTCGAGTTCCTCAATCCGCACTGGATGCCGGCGGCCTTCAAGCGCAGCGAAGATGGAACCGCCCACGTCCTGCGTTTCTGGAATGCCTCCGAAGGAGACCAGGAAGGCGTCATCCGCCTTCCCCCGGCCTATTCGCAGGCGCGGCTCGCCCGGCTCGATGAAACCCCGATCAGGCCGCTCACGGTGCGGGACAGGGCGTTGAGCCTCAGCGCGAAGCCCTTTGAGATCGTGACCGTTCTGCTGGCTTGAGCCGTTACAGCTTGAGGCTGACGCCGCCAATCAGGATGAGATCGTTCTTGTCCAGCCCAGCGCCCGGCTGGCTGTCGT
The DNA here is from genome assembly GCA_964201555.1 of Kiritimatiellia bacterium. Taxonomy (GTDB): domain Bacteria; phylum Verrucomicrobiota; class Kiritimatiellia; order CAIKKV01; family CAIKKV01; genus CAIKKV01. Next base: position 3,411 of record CAXNFL010000066.1, on the reverse strand, counting down.
ATTTGTCCTGCAGCACCAGCCGCAAGCTGAAGTGCGCATTGACGGCGGCCTCGGCGCCGGCTTCCGCGGTGACCAGGAAGTTGCTGAAATCCGAGACTTCGGGAAGAATCTCCACGCTCTCCCAGAATCGGGTGCCCGGCGCGACCACATACTCGTAGCGCTCGGCGGCCCGGAGAGCCAGGTAATCGTCATCGCCCTCCGACACCCGCTCCCAGACATAGGACGGACCCGCCTCCATGCTGAGCGTATGGGCGGGCGTCTTGAGCAGGTAGAAGCCGGCGCCGGGGCCGGCCGTCACGCGATAATCGATCTCGGCCATGTTGTCGTACAACGCCGAGATGTCGCCATAGGCGAAGGTCATGGCCGAGAGGGTTTTCTTGGCATTGCCGAAGGCCTTGGCGTTGTCGAGATCCGTCTCCGTCTCGCCGTTGACCTTGCTTTCGCCGTAGTTGACCTGGGCGCCGGCCAGGAAGGAGCCCAGCGGGGCGCGCTCGCCCTCCAGCGTCAGGCTGCCGTTGGCTTTCCGGGACTCGCTGTTGCCATCGGTCAGCGTGGCGCCGAGATCGAGGCTGGTTTTCAACGGAGCCGGGGAAGCGGGCGGAGCCACGGGGGATTGCGCCCGGACCGACCCGACAACCAAACCCAGGACAACAACACCCATCAGACGGATACGATTCATGGAGCCCCCCTTGTTTAAAACCCCTTCTTATCGGGATTACCCATAACCTGCAAGGCAAAAAGGGTCCACTGTTCCTCGCCTTCACACAGAACTGCCCTGAGTACTCTTCACCGATATACGGGACGAGGGCGTCCCGTCTCCAATCATGAAGCGGGCTTTGGTCGGAAGCCCCGCTGGTAATCTACAGTGATCCATGAACAGTCTCATCGCTTGCCTCATCCAACAAGCTGTGATAAAGTGGCAATTTATCAAGGACGGAGCCGCCATGAAAATCCCGCTTCACGGAATGAGCCACCATACCGATGGCCAGCAGGAAAACAAGTTTTCGGAAGCCGAGATCCAGGCCTGCAAACTCGGCGACTGGGAAGCCAAGCATCGCATGGTCCGGACCTTCACTCCTCTCCTGACCAACCTGGCCCACAAGCGGGCGCCCGACGGCCGCCCGGAGAAAATCAACGCCCTCATGGAAGCCGGCAAGGCCGGGCTCATCAAGGCCTGCCGCAAATACTCCTCCGAAGTCGGCGCCGCCAAGTTCCAGCTCTTCGCCCTCAATTTCATCGAGGACTCCATGGACTCCGTCACCAGCGGCCTCTTTTCGCGCCTGAAGCGCCTCTTCGGAGCCGGCTGATCCGCCCGTGATTTTCACCCCCGACAGCCTACCCGCCCCGCTCGTGCCCGCCGCGCTCTTCGGTCGCACGGCTTCCGTGGAAGTGGACCTGGGATGCGGCAAGGGCCGCTTCCTCCTGGCGCACGCGGCCGCACATCCCGACCTCGATTTCATGGGCACCGACATCCAGGTGGGCCGACTCCAGAAGATCCGCCGGCGGGCCGAGAGCGCCGGCCTCACGAACATCCGCCTCCTGCACGCCGACACCGCCTACACGCTGGAATACCTGCTGCCCCGCGAATCCGTGAGCCGCTTCTACCTGTACTTCCCCGATCCCTGGCCCAAGCGCAAGCACCACCGCCGCCGGATCGTCCAGCCCGCCTTCATGGACCTGGTGCACCGGACCCTGCAGCGGCACGGCGAGTTCCACATCGCCACCGATCACGAGGATTACTTCCAGCACATCCACAAAATCGTGTCCGTGGACCCCCGCTTCACCCGCATCGAGCCCTTCGAACCCTCCGACGATGAGAAAACGGATTTCGAGGTGCTCTTCACGGCCAAGGGCATGAAAACCTATCGCTACTCCTGCGCAAAAACCGCGGATTGAAGCTGCCAATTCCGATGCCCAGTCCGGAGCGTCACACTGTTTTCAACCGGATTCCCGCATCCGTCTCTTCAATTTCAATGAAGTCGGGCCTCTCATTGGGTGTGTTATTGGGCCGGTGGAACGTGACGAGCAGCCGTCCGTCAAGCCCGCGGAAGATCATGCCATGCCCCCCGTCTTCCGCCCAGAGCGGCACGGGCTCCTGCAGCCACGGCCCCGAAACGGCGCCTGACTCTGACCAGGCGATGCCCATCGCATACCCCTTCTGCCCCAGGCTGGACCAGAGCATCATCAGGATGCCGCTGCGTTTGCGGAAGAGGAACGGGCCATCGGTGACATAGGTGGGAAAGCGAACCTTTCCTTCTTCCCCCGGCCAGCTCGCCCTTTTCACCCAGGGCGCCTCCGATGCGCTGAACAGGAAAACGGGCGGGCCCGCGGGCGTCTTGAGGTCCTGCGACAGCCGCATGGCATACATGGATCCGTTGTGCACTTGGACCCATTCGTGACAGAAAACGATCCACGGGGCGCCGGCGGAATCCACATGGAGCGTTCCGTCCAGGCACTCCCAGTCGGGCGGGGTGACGGGGCCTTCCGTCAAAGGGACATAGGGTCCGGCGATGCAGTCCGACACGAGGATCTGCGTGCCGCGGTAGCGGTGCTCCGCCTTAAACGAGGCGAACATGTAGTACCGGCCATTGAACCGGTGGACCTCGGGCGCCCAGAAGTGATGCGTAGCCCAGAAGGAGGGAGGCGGGCGAAACGTGGTGATGGGCCCTTCCCAGAGGCACAGGTCTTTGCTCCTGAAGCAGTCGAATCCTTCCCCGGCATTCTTCCAGCAGTTCTTGTCTGTCGTGCCGAAGAGGTAGTAGCACCCCTCCTCCGTGTCGGGAACAACAAAGGGGTCGCGCATCTGAATATCGCAGGTTCTCATCATGAGTTATCGCCCTCTTAATCTTACTCGTACTCTTAATCGTAATCGCTCATGCCCCTATCGACCCCGATTCCGGCACCTTCAATCTGTTTTCAATAGGGGCGGCCTGACGTTCTCGGCCGCTAGATTGTCCCGAACGCCCGACCAAATATTCATTTGATTACATCTCGGATTTCCACGCGGAGGCGCGGAGACGCGGAGAAAACAAATCCGTTATCCTGTTCTTTTCTTCTCTGCGTTCTCCGCTGCTCCGCGCGAACATAGTTTCTTTATTCATACCAGAAGCTGTTATGTTGACGATTTGCTCCGCCGATACCAAAAAAGGACCGGTTGTCTTAATTTAATCTGGAACTCAGGAAATCAGGAATATCGAATCGTTTCCTCTAATCCTGTTTTCCTGATTTCCAGATCAAATCTATTTTCGGGACATGTCACACTTTGTTCCGCAAGCCTCATCCATCCCGTCAATCCTGTCAAGAAAACCATCTCTCCGCGCACCCCGCGTGATTATCATCAAAGATCAACCAGGTAAGCATGGATCTTACTGTGAGTGGCTTCGTCGATCCCCAAAATAGGCTGGTTTGGAT
>CAXNFL010000065.1:0-9266 GCA_964201555.1 Kiritimatiellia bacterium | reverse complement strand
GTCGCCCCTCATCATCGAAAAATCGCCTCGCCATATTCCGGCTGCGGAACGCTGCACCCGGTGGCCATCGCGCGCCCGCGGCCCTCCGGGCACGCTCGGTCGGCGCGCGACTCGGCTTCCGAATACAAAGCCCGCAAAAAAGGGTTATGTGAAAACGGGTCAGCGCACTTTGGGTAAAATTACGAGTTCAAGTCCGGCATTCTCACGACCGCTGCCGGGCAACCGCTAGGCTTCCCGGCTGGACCTCTCGGCTCCTTGTTGTTGGGAGAAGAGTGATTGCTCAAGAATCGCGCAAGGGCTCTTCGGCTTGTTAGCCTTGCGAGGGGCGGGAGGAACAGTACTTTATTCGACTTCCGGTTTATGCTATAGAGACAGGTAACGGGAGTCTTATGGAAACCAACCACTTAAAAACACCCCAGGAAATCCTGAAAGCCGCGCTGATCAAGGAAAAACAGGCGCACGACTTCTACCAGGAAACGGCCATGCATTGCAAAATCGAGATGGTCCGCGAGCTGCTGGAATCGCTTGCGAATGAGGAAAGCCGACACATCAAGCTGGTCCAAAACATGTTGGGCAAGCTGGAGCTTGGCTAAGCCTCATGTCTAAACCTGATTTCCTTTCCATTCCGCTGGCCTACGGAAAAGCTTCCTTTTCCGTGTCGTTTCCGGGCGGCCGCACGGACCTGATCGAGCCGCGCCATGCGCCCGGCCTTCCGGATGAACGGCGGGCCTTCAAGGACGCCCTCGCCGCGCCCATCGACGCACCGCCCCTTCGCGAGTGGATCAAGCCCGACAGCCGCGTCTGCATCGTGTTCACCGATATCACCCGGGCCACGCCCAACGACCGGATCATTCCCTGGCTGCTCGAGGAGCTCGCCGGCCATCCGCGCGAGCTCGTCACGTTGGTGAATGGCCTGGGCACGCACCGGCCCAATACGCCCGCCGAGCTGGAGGCGATGCTCACGGCGGCCGTCGTCCGCGGCTGGCGGGTGGTCAATCACGAGCCTGAAAATCCCGCGGCGTTGACGGCAGTCGGCCGCCTGGACAGCGGCCGCCCGGCGCTGATCAACCGGCTGGTGGCGGAGGCGGATGTGCGGATCCTGACCGGCTTCATCGAGCCGCACTTCTTTGCCGGATTCAGCGGGGGGCCCAAGGCGATTCTTCCCGGAACGGCCGGGCTCGACAGCGTGATGGACAATCACGGCGCGAGCCCGATCGCCCATCCGGGCGCGGCCTTCGGACTCACGAAGGGGAACCCGATCTGGGAAGAGATGGCGCGCGTGGCGGCGGCGGTGGGCCCCTCGTTCCTGATCAACGTGACGCTGAACGAGCGGCGGCAGATCACGGGCGTGTATGCCGGCGAGCTGTTCGCGGCGCACCGGGCGGGCTGCGAGGCCGTGAAGGCTTCGGCCATGCGGGCGGTGGACCGGGAGTATGAGGTGGTGGTGACCACCAACAGCGGGTATCCGCTGGATCTGAATTTATACCAGGGCGTGAAGGGGCTGAGCGCGGGGGCGCGCATTGTGAAACCGGGCGGCCTGCTGATCCTGGCTTGCGAGTGCCGCGAAGGCGTTCCGGCGGGAAGTCCCTTTGACCGCCTGCTTCGCTCGGCCGCCGAGCCCGAGGCGGTGCTGCATACGATCGGCGCTCCGGGTTTTCGCGCGCCGGAGCAGTGGCAGGCGCAGATCCTGGCGTTGATTCGCCGGCGCGCCCGCGTTCACTTGTTCAGCTCCCTGACGGACGAGGCGGTCCGCGCCGCGCATATGGAGCCCTGCCGCGATATCGCGGCCGCCGTGGCGCAGGAATTGGCGGGGCGGGGCGCCGAGGCGCGCGTGGCGGTTTTGCCGCAGGGGCCGCTGACGATTCCCTATCTCGATCGCGCGGTATAATCCGCCATCACTATCCGCTATCCGCGACGGGGCCTACAGCCGGTAGAGGCGTTTGGCGTTTCCGCTCAGCACATCCCGCCGCTCTTCCGGCGTGTTGAGCGCGTCGGCATACAGGCCGATCTGCCCTAGCGGGCTGAGCAGGACTTGGTCGGACCCGAACAGCATCCGCCTGGAGCCCAGGATATCGAGACATTCCCTGAGGTGGAGCGGATTGGCCCGGCTCAGGCAGAACTCCAGATACATATTGGGGACAGCGGCCGCCTGGCGCGCCCAGTCGGGATCGGCCCCGTGCGCGTGGATGAAGGGCAGGTCCGGGAAGGCGCGGGCCAGCGCGCATTCGGCTTCGGCATCATCGGGCGAGGCCGCCATGAAGAGGACCGGCTTGCCGGCCCGGGCGGCGGCTTCGATCAGCTTCCGCACGTTCGGCGAGGCGGTGGGACAGGGGATGTGGGTCAGCTCGAGCTCGCAGGCGACGAAGGCGGGATCGGCGTACCACCGCTCGAGCTCGGCGAGCGAGAGGTCGACGTGAAGCGGGTCGAGCTCCACCATGCCCAGCAGGGCGGGCTGGTTGCGAATCGCCTCGGCGAGGCGGCGGTTGCCGGAGGAGACATCGTAGCGCATGGACTCGTAGGAAGAGACGACGGAGCGCTCGATGCCGGCGGTCTTCATGCGCGCCAGCATGGGGGCGGTGTCGTAGTCGCCCTGCGCGCCCGGCATGCGGAAATGGCCGAGGTGGCTGTGGATATCGATCACCGGCTCGGAAAAGGTGAACGGCTTGGCCGAGGGAAGCCGGGGCGCAGCGGCGAAAGAGGCGGGCGTCAGCGCGAGGAGCTTCATGGCGTTGCCGCCCAGGATGAGCGCCTTGTCGGAGTCGGGCAGATCGGCCTCCAGCACCTGGTTGAGCGCCTTTTGCATGGAGCGGCCGGGAGCGCCCGAGCCATAGAGGAGGTGGTGCGCCCCGACGGTGCGGGCCGCATACGCGACGGCGCCGATGGTGGCGAGCCAGTTCGTCTCGGCCAGCACGTGGGGGAACTCTCCGATGACGGCGAGGCATTCGGCCATATTGCCGTAGTAGACGTCCAGCAGCACGAGGGGGATGCCGGCCTCGCCCGTGAGGCGGGCCAGCGGGCGGATCAGTTCCCATCCCGTGGGGCTGTCGACGGAGCTGATCATCGGGATCTGGCCGTACTCCTTCATCCGGCGGAACAGACGGCGCGTCTGCTGCGAGTCCACGGCCCAGCGGTGCGCGGCGGGAAAGAGGCGGATCAGCCGCACCCCGGCGTCGTGGCATCGGTGGAGCTCGGTTTCCCAGAGCGGGTCGTCCTTGAGATCCACGACGGCGCAGGGAATCAGGCGGCCCCGGCTGGCCCTTGCGGCGGCCACGGTTTCCGCATTTCCGCCGGCGCAGTCGTAATCGAGTCCCTGCTGCGACCAGGCGGCGGCGGCCGCCACGTGATGGCGATCGAGTGACCCGATCAGGGCGCCGGGCGTGCAGGCGGGCGCGGGGACGAGGCGGTTGCCGAACTGCGTGTTGAGGTCGATGACGAGCATGGGGGCTCCTTGGTTACCAGCCCAGGGCTTGAACGAGACGGAAAAAGAGCGGCACGGTGGCCAGGCTGGCGAAGGTGCCGAAGAAGACGGCCTTGGAGCTGAGCAGCGAGTCGCCGTTGTAGCGCTCCGTGAAGAGCGTGCACGAGAGGGCGGGCGGCATGGCGGCGACGAGCAGGAAGGTGAGCCGCGGGGCGTCGGGAATCGCGAGGCCGACCGCTGTTAGGAGGCGCACCAGCGCCAGCGCGGTGAGCGGGACGGCGAGGAGGCGGAGGGCGAGCACGCCCCAGAGGGTGGGCTCGGGCTTGAGGGTTTGCAGGGGGACTTCGCCCAGCTGCGCGCCGATGACGAGGAGCGACAGGGGGATCATCAGCAGGCCGAGCATGCCGGCGGCGTCGAGGATCGGCTTGAGGAAGGGAAGGCCCGGCGCGTCGTTCCGCAGCGCCGGCACCGCGAGGGTCAGGAAGAGTCCGGCGGCGGTGGCCAGCACGCCGGGCGTGGTGACGACATGGCGCAAGGATTCGCGGGGGGTCATGCCGGGGTTCAGCGTGGCGATGCCGATGGTCCAGATGGCGGCGGTGCAGCCGACGTTCATGAGGAGAATGGCGGTGACGCCGCCGGCGCCGAAGAGCGCCTCGGCGATGGGAAGGGGCAGGTAGATCCAGTTGGTCAGGGAGATGAGGAAAATGAAGGTGCGGCGGCGGACGGGCGTGCGGACCAGGGGCGAGGCGATTCGGCCGACGATCTGGCCGAGCGCGATGACGAGGAAGCCGAGGACCGGGATGTACCAGCTCTGGCGGAGCATGTCGCCGTTGATGGTCCGAAGAAATTGGACGATGACATAACAGGGGGAAACGAAATCAACGAGGAATCGGCTGAGGGTGCGGCTGGCTTCGGGTTTCCAGAAACCGCGGCGGGTGGCGATCCAGCCCACGATCATGACCAGAAAGAGGGCCGACGTTTTTTGGAGAACCACAAGCCAGCCGTTGATCATGGAGAGGGCTACTTGGCTTCGGGCGCGGCCGCCGGCTTGGATTCGACGGCGCTCGGCGCGGCGGGAATGATTTCCGCGTCGGAAGTCACGACATCGGCAGGAGCGATGGTTTCAAGTTTAGGAGCTTCCGTTTTCGCCGCTTCGGGCTTCACGGCTTCGACTTTGGCGGGCTTGGTGATCTTGGCGGGGGTGACCTTGGCGGGAGCCGGGTTTTTGTCGAAGAGGATCGGGTTGCGCTTGGCCTTGGGCTCTTCCGGCGGCGGCTGCGCGTAGCGGTTCTGCTGGCGCAGGCGGGCGTTGGTGTCGCGGAGCATGAAGCTGTAGCGCTTGGACAGCAGGCGCCATTCGGCGTCGGAGAAGGCGTAGAACGCGTCGAGGTTGTTGACGAGCATGGCGGTGTCGAAGGTTTCGAAGCGCGCGATGCCGGGGAGGGTAGCCTCGGTGAGGACGGCGGGGGTATCGAGGCCGATGAAGATGGTTTTCTGGGGCTTGCGGACGAGCTTTTCCCCGGAGCGGAATTGCGCGAGGGTGATGGGTGCCCAGGTCTGGCCGGTCCAGTAGTTGAGCTCGGGGGAGTCGGCCCCGGAGCTGGCGCGCCAGGAGACGACCTCGGCGTGGCGGAGGCTCTGCATGTCGAAGGCCAGCTGGACCATGCGCTGGCGGGCGGGAACGACGAGAAGGGTGTTGAGGGGCTCGGCGGCGGAAGCGGTGAAGGGGAGAAGCAGAGAGACGGCCAGGCCGGCGAGAAGGGTAAATTTTTTCATGACAGTTCCTTTTCCTGAAGACAACGTGGAAAGACTACCGCCCCGACAGGCGGGAAACAAGGAAAAACCCCGCATTGGGCGCGCTTTGGAGCCCTGCCCAGTAGGTGGCGTGTTCGGCGGGCGCGCGTCCGCCTTAAACCGGGCCTCTTGACGGGGCCCTATTTCCCGAGGGCTTTGCGGAACTCGCGGGTCATGACGGGCAGGATCTGGAAGAGGTCGCCCACGATGCCGTAGGTGGCGGTTTTGAAGATCGGGGCGTCGGGGTCCTTGTTGACGGCGATGATGATGTCGGCGGACATCATGCCGGCGAGGTGCTGGATCTGGCCGCTGATGCCGAAGGCGAAGTAGATCTTGGGGCAGACGGTCTTTCCGGTCTGGCCCACCTGGTGGGGGTAGGCGATCCAGTTGGCGTCCACGGCGGCGCGGGAGGCGCCGACGGCGGCGCCGAGCACGCCGGCCAGCTCCTCGAGCAGGGCGAAGTGCTCGGGCTTCTGCATGCCGCGCCCGCCGGCGATAATGATTTCGGCATCGCCCAGGTTGATCTTGGTTCCCGTGTCGGGCGCGAAGGCGAGGCGGCGGGCCTTGGCCTTGAGCACCTCGGCCGCCACCTGGGCCAGCACGACCTGGCCGGTGCGGGCCGGGTCCGCGGGCAAGGCCTTCATCACGCGAGGCCGCACGGTGGCCATCTGCGGGCGCGCCCCGGGCGTGATGACCGTGGCCATGACATTGCCGCCGAAGGCGGGTCGGGTTTGCAGTAATTGACGGGTGGCGGGGCAGATTTCGAGGCCGGTGCAGTCGGCCGTCAGGCCCGCATAGAGGGGGACGGCCACGCGCGAGGCGAGGCTGCGGCCGAGCGTTGTGGCGCCGAACAGGACGATGGCGGGCTTGTGAGCGCCGCAAAGCTGGCGCAGCTCCTGGGCGTAGATCTCGTCCTGGAAGACGGCGAGCGCGGGGTGGTCGGCCACGATGACCTCGTCCGCCCCGGCGGCGATGAGCTCCTGGGCCCGGTTGGCGACGCCGGCGCCGAACAGGATGGCGACGACCTTCTGGCCGAGGTCGGAGGCGAGGGTGCGGGCCTTGCCCAGCAATTCGAAGGTGACCCCCTGGAACTCGGAGCCGCTCCACTCGGCGAACACCCAGACGTTTTTGAAGGAGTCGAGCGCCTCGTTCTTCCGGGCGGGCTCGATGGCGATGGCTTGCGGGGGGCAGGCGGAGACGCAGGCGCCGCAGAGGGCGCAGGTCTTGAGGTCGATCGTGGGAACGGCGCCCTCCGCCTGGGTCATGGCCGAGTACGGGCAGACGGGAACGCAGGCGCCGCAGCGGACGCAGGTGTCGGAGTTGATCTGGATGGGGTCGCTCATGGCGTTGGACCTGGGGTTAGCGGGAGGCCTGCAGGAGGGCTTCGCGCAGTTTTTCGATAAGTTGGGGCACCACGGTTTCGGGTTCGCCGGTCAGCATTTCGCCGCCCTGGCGGGTAGGGGGCGGGAAGACGGCGGCCACGCGGGTCGGCGAGCCTTCGAGCCCGATGTGGTGCGGGTCGCAGGCGAGGTCGGCGGCGGTCCACACGGGGATGACGGCCTTTTTGGCGGCCATCTTGCCTTTGAGGGAAGGCAGGCGCGGCTCGTTGATCTCCTTGATCACGGTGAGGACGCAAGGGAGGGCCGACTCGACGGTTTCGATGCCGTTTTCAAGCAGCCGCTGGGCGGTGATGCGCGTTTCGTCGATGGCGTCGATTTTGCGCACATAGGTGATCTGGGGGAGGTCGAGGTGCGCGGCGATGCCGGGGCCGACCTGGGCGGTGTCGCCGTCGGTCGCCTGTTTGCCGCAGAGGACGAGCCCGACATCGCCGAACTTCTGGACGGCCTTGGCGAGGGTGTAGCTGGTGGCCCAGCTGTCGCTTCCGGCGAAGGCGGGATCGGAGATGAGGACGGCGTCGTCGGCGCCCATGGCGAGGGCTTCGCGGACGGCGGCATCGGCCTGCGGGGGGCCCATGGTGATGACCGTGACGCGGCCGCCGAGTTTGGCCTTGAGCCGGAGGCCTTCCTCGATGGCGAACATGTCGAAGGGGTTGACGATGGCCGTCACGCCTTCGCGCATCAGCGTGTGGGTTTCGGGATTGATGCGCACGTTGCCGGTTTCCGGCACTTGTTTGATGCAGACCACGATATGCATGGCGTTCCTTCCGCGTAAAAATAAGAGTGTACGACAAGTGAGCGCGGGCGGCAAGACTGTAAGCGGGCGGGCGGGAAGCGGGGAATAAAAAAAGGGGCGTGAATCCGGTTGGATCCACGCCCCTTTAAGCACTCAGGGATGATCAGGGCAGCAGGTTGAACGAGGCGTCGCGCCAGGGGCCGAGGCCCTTGCTGTTCTTGCCCTGGACGCGCCAGGTGCACTCGCCGACGCGTGAGTCGGCGAAGCCGAACGTTTTGCTGAAGACGCCCGGGGACTTCAGCAAGTCGGCGGCGGGGAGGAAGCCCGTGTCGCGAACCTTTTCGCCGTTGTTCCACACGACGATCTGGAATTGCGTAGCCGTTTCGCTGGGGTCTTCCCAGATGAGCTCCACGGTGTGGCTGGCCACATCGCCGGAGGGGGCGATCAGGGTCGGGCGGCTGGGCGCCTTGACCTGGAAGTAGGAGACGGACGTATAGTTCGCCTTGGAGTCGGCGTAATCCGTCACCGACCAGCGATACGCGCCGTTCTCCAGGGCGACCGAAGGCGTCCAGGAGGGGGTTGCGCCCGAGGGAACCTGGCTGACCCAGCGCTCGCGGACAACCTCGAACCGCCGGCTGCTCTGGCTGTACATCATCACCTTGAGCAGGTACTTGGTCGCATCCTTCGAGCGGGACCACCGGAAGCTGGCGGGGGTCTGATCCAGCGTGTTGTCTCCGGTGGGCCGCATCTCGCGATTCACCTCGAACGTCACCGGCTCGCTCCACATGCCGTTGCCATCGCCGTTTTGCGGCTGGACAATGGCCGTGTAGTAGCCCGGCCAGAAGTTGGCGTTCAGCGAGGCGTTCGTGTCGGCGATATTGAAGAGCGAGTCGAACACGGATCCGTTGTGCAGGACCTTGAGCTTGTAGGACGTGGCGCCTTCCGCCCCGTTCCAGGAGAAGCCGATGGTCTGGACGCCCGGGTTGAAGTTGTCGGTGGCTTCCGGCTTGGTGATCGTGGTGAGGCCGGGCACGCCGATCTGGAAGGAGAGATCTTCGCTGTAGGGGCTGAAGACCGTGTGACCCGCCAGCACGCGGGAGGCCCGGACATGCCACGCGTAGAAGCCCGCGGGCAGGGGCGCGGTCCAGTCGATCGCGTGGCTGTTCGAGTCGACGTTCAGCGTTCCGAGCACCTCGGCCCCCTGAACGAGCTCGATCGTGTAGCGGGTGGTTGTCGGATCCGTGCCGGTCCACTGGAAGGTGGGCGTGGCGGGCGCGGAGGCGGTGCGGCCAGCGGGCGCCACGGTCCCGGGCGTGGCGGGCGTGACGTCGAAGGACTTGGCCGGGGAGTACGGGCTGGTGCTGAAGGCTCCGCCTTCCTTCACGCGCCAGGAGTAGTCGCCCACGGCCAGGTCGGAGCCAGGCGTCCAGGTGACGACGCCGCTGACGGGCACGAGCGGCTGCTTGACGCCGTCGCGGGTGAGCTCAAGGGTGTAGGAGGCGGCCTTCGTGTTGGACCAGCGGAACGCCGGCGTACGGTCGGTCACGACGCCTGTGGGGGAAAGGGCGTCGAGTGTGGAGACGAAAATTTTGCGGTAGCGCGAGCCGTTGCTGTAATAGACGAGGTGAATGTTCCCGTCGCGGTCCGTGGTGGCGGCGGCGGTGCGGCCGGGGGTCACGTCCATGATTTTGCCGGCAACGCCCTTCTTGGAAACGTAGCAGGTCTTGATCATGCCGCCCTTGGTCCAGAAGAAGAACGCGCCGCCGGAGGGGCCGGGGGCGGGGGCGATGGCGGCGCCGTGCCGCGGTTCGAATGCGCAGTCGGTATCGAGAACCTTCAGGAAGCTTGTGGGGAACAGCATCTTGGTTCCGTCCCAGATATTGATGCACATCTTGCTATAGAAAATGGTGTTGATGTAGCA
>CAXNFL010000064.1:0-9308 GCA_964201555.1 Kiritimatiellia bacterium | reverse complement strand
CTTGGCAAGATAATCGGCCACGGGCTTGAGGCTGAATTCGGCCTCGTAACCCTTGCCGGCGGGCCGGCCCAGGTGGCTCATCAGAACCAGCGAGGCACCCTGCTCCAGCACGTGGCGGATCGACGGAAGGGCCGCCTGCACACGGGTATCGTCCTTGATGACTCCCTCTTTCAGCGGCACGTTGAAATCAACGCGCATGACAACGCGTTTGCCCTTGAGGGCCACGTCACGTAAGGTCATTTTGTTCATCAGATCACTCCCCGTTGAACCGGCCCGCCAAGGCCTCGCTGAATACAGGCACGGGGCGGAGAGTTCCGCCCCGTGCCGTTTGAATGACTGGTAATCGAACCTGTTACTTGATGCCGTCGCGCTTGGCCATGAACCGCACCAGCTCGATCACGCGGTTGCTGTAGCCCCATTCGTTGTCGTACCAGGACACGATCTTGAAGAACCGCTTCTCGCCCTTCAGATTGTTCTGCAGGGTGGCCAGCGAATCATAGATCGAGGAGCGCTTGTCGTGGATGAAGTCCGTCGACACGAGCTCTTCGTCGGTCACGCCCAGGATGTCCTTGAGATAGGTCTTGGAGGCATCCTTCAGCTTCTGGTCGATCTCTTCGATCGAGGTGTCCTTCACGGACCGGAAGGTCAGATCGACCACGGAGACGTCGGGCGTCGGAACGCGGAACGACATGCCGGTCAATTTGCCCTTGGTGACGGGAAGCACTTCGCCCACGGCCTTGGCGGCGCCGGTGGTCGAGGGGATGATGTTGATCGCCGCGCCGCGGCCTCCGCGCCAGTCCTTCTTGGAAGGGCCGTCCACGGTCTTCTGGGTCGCCGTGTACGAGTGGATCGTGGTCATCAGGCCCGTCTCGATGCCGATGCCTTCCTTGATGAGCACGTGGACCAGCGGAGCCAGGCAATTGGTCGTGCAGGAGGCGTTGGACACGATATTGTGCTTCGCGCTGTCGTATTCCTGCTCATTGACACCCATGACGAGCGTCTTGACTTCGCCCTTGGCGGGGGCGGAAATGATGACCTTCTTGGCGCCGGCGGCAAGATGGCCCTTGGCCTTCTCGGAATCGGTGAAGAGGCCGGTCGACTCGATGACGTACTCGACGCCAAGGTCTTTCCAGGGAAGCTGGGAAGGATCCTTGGTCGCCATGACGCACTTGATCTCGTGATTGTTGACCACGAGGATATCGTTCTCTTCCTTCGAGGGCTCGCTCTTCTTCGTGGAAACGGCGTGACGGAACTTGCCGTGCACCGAGTCATACTTCATCTGGTAAGCGAAGTAGTCGGCGTCGGTGGAGATATCCACCACGGCCACCACGTCCAGCTTGCCTTCGCCCTTGCCCAGAAGGCCCTGATCGCAAAGAGCCTGAAACGCCATGCGGCCAATCCGCCCGAACCCATTGATGCCAACCTTGACTGCCATACGTATCTCCCATGTTTTATGCTGCAAAACGGAACTAATAAGGTAGAAAAAACCGACCCCTGCGTCAAGTCGGGTTTTCAGAAAAAAAAAGCGGGAACCCGGGGCTCCCGCTCGTGTGTTTCGCGTGCTCTCTTTAAGGAATCAGCTTCTTGGCCAGATCCGAAGCGGAAGCCGCGTCCGGGGCATACCCATCGGCGCCGATCTCGTCGCAGAACGCCTGGGTCACAGGCGCGCCACCGATCATGACTTTCAGCTTGCCCTTGAGGTCCGAGTTCTTCACCGCATCCACCACAGACTTCATGTTCGTCATCGTGGTGGTCAGCAGCGCCGAGCAGCCGATCAGCTGCGCGTTGTTGGTCCGGGCCAGCTCCAGGAACTTCTCGGCCGCGACGTCGATGCCGGCATCCACGACCTGGAAGCCGCCGCCCTCGAGCATCATGCCAACCAGGTTCTTGCCGATATCATGCAGGTCGCCCTTGACCGTGCCAATCACGACAACGCCGCGCGTCTTGACCTTGGCTTCCAGCAACTTGGGCTTCAGGATGACCATGCCGGCCTTCATGGCGCGGGCGGCAATCAGCACTTCGGGAACGTACACTTCGTTCTTCTTGAACTTCTCGCCGATCTCGCCCATGCCCGAAAGCAGGCCTTCGTTCAGAATCACGGCAGCGCCTGTTCCCTCGGCCAGCGCCTTGGTCACCAGCGCTTCGACGTCCTTGGCCTTGCCCTTCATCAACATCGCCTTGATATCAGAAACCGTGCTCATCGAACCTCCTGCTGAATCCTGATGTAACCGGAAAACCTGTTTCCGGAGTTGATTTATAAAATCTACGCGTTGCGGCTGACAGAAAATAGATAATTCGAGTTGATTTTTAGTCATTTCTTGCTGATTATTGCATCCATGTCACTCCGCATTCCCCGAAACCTGCTGACGACCCTGGCCCGCGAGGCGAAAAAGTCGCATGGCGTGCGCCTGGCGTTTCTGAGCATGACCGGCGAATTAAGCGGCTCGCCCGATCCGCTGGCGGAACTGGACGCCGTCCGCCGAGTCCGAACGTTCGCCCTGCACGAGAGCGTCACCCGCGGCGAGCCGGAAATCTTCTCTCCCCTGCCCGGCTTCCATGGCGGCCTCATTCCGCTCGAGTCGGACCGTCTCATTCAAGGCGCCCTACTAATGGGCGAAAGCCTGGAAGCCGGCGCGCCTGAGCCGCGAGCCGGGGCTGAGCAGAGCCTCGTCAGGGCGGGCATGCCGGCCCGCGAGGCCGTCCGCCTGAGCCAAAAGCTGCCCCTTCTCTCGCAGCAGGATCTACGGAATCTCCTGCACGCGTTATCCGACGCCTTCTATCACCGCAGCGGCTGGACGCGCCCGCTTCTCGAAGAAAACCGGCTGCGCACGCAGCAGCAACGCCAGATCGCGGAAGCGATCGCCTTCCAGGAAAAAGCGGGCGGCACGCCGGTCTACCCGTTCGAAAAGGAGCGCATCCTCCTTTCGTTCATCAAGGCGGGCGACCGCGAAAGCGCCCTGCGGGTTCTCAATGAGATGCTCGCCGCCATGTACCTGACCTCGCCGCAATTGCCCGTCCTGCGCGCACGGGCCATCGAGCTCATGGGCTACCTCACCCGCACCGCCGTCGAGGACAGCCCCAGCCTGGAGTCGCTGATCGAGTCCAACCACGCCTGGATGGCGCGGCTCATCCAGGCCGACGATTTCGAAAACCTCTCCCGGGTTCTCATGCAGGCGCTCGACGATTTCATCGAAGGCATCTACCGCCAGGGCTATGGCCGCGGAAACCCCCGGGTCAACCAGGCGCTCGACTTCATCCAGTCGCACTATTCCGCCGCCATTTCCCTGCGGGACGTTGCCAAGGCCACGGGCTTGAGCGCGTTCCGCATCGCGCACCTGATGCGGGAGCACACGGGAAAAAGCGTG
Source organism: Kiritimatiellia bacterium (assembly GCA_964201555.1). Taxonomy (GTDB): domain Bacteria; phylum Verrucomicrobiota; class Kiritimatiellia; order CAIKKV01; family CAIKKV01; genus CAIKKV01. The sequence goes on along the minus strand of CAXNFL010000064.1, from coordinate 5,943 downwards.
CTCCAGCTGATTTTGTCCCTGCGCGTCAAACAGGCGCAACACCTCCTGGAAAGCACCGCCAAGAGCGGCGCGGAAATCGCCTACGAAAGCGGCTTCGGCGACCAGAGTATGTTCATCCGGCAATTCCGTCAGCGCACGGGCACGACGCCCGCCCGCTACCGCCGCGCCCGGTGGGCGGCGAGAGGCGTGCGGGGGGAAAGCTGAATCGGTTCGCGCCATTGACTTTGCCGCGCCTGAATGCTACACGGACAACAGAGGCTAACAGGAGATTATTTCATGGCTTTATTGGACGTCCATTTTGAAGGCACCGCCATCGGCAAACAATCCAGCATGCAGGTCATCATGCCCCAGGGAAAAGGTCCCTTCCCCGTCCTGTACCTGCTGCACGGGCTTAGCGACGACCACACCATCTGGCTGCGCCGGACCAGCATCGAGCGCTATGTCACGGGGCTTGACCTGATCGTCGTCATGCCCGACGGCCACCGGAGCTTCTACATAAACGACCCCCGCCCCGGAGGGATGGCCTACGAGGACCACATCACGACAGACGTCGTGGGATTCATCGACCGCGTTTTCCCGACCATTCCCCATCGCGACTCGCGGGCCGTGGCCGGGCTCAGCATGGGCGGCTACGGCGCCATCATGCTGGCGCTGAAGAACCCGTCTCTCTTCGGCGCGGCCGCCTCCCACTCAGGCGCGCTGGCCTTTACCCGCAAGACGCCGAAAAAGCAGGCCATCTTCGGCCCCCTGGAAGGCGCCCTCGGCGGCCGCTACAACTGCCACCGCCTGGCCTCGGATCTTTGCAAAGCCGGGCGCACCCACCGGCCGGCCCTGAGGATCGACTGCGGCGTGGACGACTTCCTGCTCGATCACAACCGGGGCTTCCACGCGCACCTGTCCAAACTCGGCTATGCCCATGACTACGAGGAGCACGCCGGCACCCATTCCTGGGCCTACTGGGACGAGCATATCCAGGAGACGATCCCGTTCGTCATGCGGCACTGCGGAAAACACAAGGCATGAAGAAATGCCCCTTTTGCGCGGAAGAGATCCAGGACGCGGCCATCAAATGCCGCTACTGCATGGAGTTCCTGGACTCCCCCGCGCGGCCGCGAACGACGCCCCCTCCGCTGGAGCCGGGCCTTCCGTGGTACTTCCGGAAAGGGTTCGTCCTCATTACGGTCTTATGCGTCGGGCCGCTGGGCTTGCCCCTGATCTGGTTTCACCCCCGGCTGTCCATGACATGGAAAACCGGGCTCACCGTCATCGTCGTCGTGCTCACGTATGTGCTGACCGTGATGACCCTGCAATCCGTGAAAGTACTCCAGGACTACTACAAGTCCATGGAGGGGCTTTTTTCGCAATAGCCCCCTCTCACCACGCGTAACCCATGGCCTTCAGGAAGGTACGCGCCAGGATCATGTGGCCCGTCTGGTTGGGGTGCACGCGGTCCCACGCGAGGGCGTTGGGATGCATGGTCTTCAGCACCTTGTCAAAAGACGCCTGGGTATCGGCCAGGACGCAATCGTACCGCTTCGCCAGCTTCCGCACCACGTCGGCATACTGGTCCATCCGGGCGCGCATGGCGTCTTTCCGGTTCGGCTCGATGTAATGCGGGGTCATCAGGACCAGCCCCTTCAAATCCGGCCGCGTCTGCGCGACAAGGGCTTCAAGGGTTTCGGCGTACTCCTTGAAGTTGACGTGGATGTGTGTCATGCGCGGCGAATCGAACTGGCGCCACACATCGTTGATGCCGATGTTGATGCTGAGCCAGTCCGGCTTGAGGGCGATGACGTCGCGATCCCAGCGCGCCTTGAGGTCGCGCACGGTGTGGCCGCTTGTTCCCACATTGATCACCCGGATGCCGCGCTCGGGATAGGCGGCGGTCAACAGCGCCTCGATCTGGGTCACATACCCGCGGCCCAGCGGATCAAAAAGCCCTTCCGCGACCGGCTGCGTGCGCCCGCAATCCGTGATGGAGTCCCCGATCATCAGCAGCTTTTCATTCTTCCCGATTTTCATGACTCGTCCTTGCGGTTGGAATTAAAGCCGGAACAATAACGCAACTCCCGCCTGGAAGGCCAGCCCTGAATGCGCCCGTCTCAGGGCAGAACCGAAATCCGGAAAAAGGCCCGGTTTACGGCGCCCGATAAGCCGAACTGGACCTCGCCCGCCGGACCCGTTGCGGAAATCACGGCTCCCGTGGGCGTCCACGGGCCCGCGACCGAAACCGCCATCTCCGCCTGGTAGCGCTTGCCTGCGACCGATTCAAAACGGAGCGCAACGGACATCGGATTGCCGTTCAGCACGGCCGGCGCCTCGCTGAGCCGCAGCACCGATGACGCATTGGTGGGGCTAGTCCCGGCGACTGATTCTTTCCAGGTTTCCATCCCGTCCCCATCGGTATCCTGCAGCGCCAGGGCACCATAGTCTACAGAGTCGGGATAGTTGTCCCGCATATACGCGGCCGAGACCGACACCGGCAAGCCCGTCAGCACCGTGGCGCCAAAGGAGGCCACGGCCGTCTGATGGGTGACGATGGCAGAAACCGGCCATTCAAATTGATCCAGGCCTCCCGCCTCGGGGCGGCCCTGCCCGTTGACAACAAGATTCCATATCTCCGCCCCGTTTTCCGCCTGGAACAACACGGAGGTCGAGGTGCCTTCATCCATGGGCATAACGCCCACGGGCGAGGCCGTTCCCGCCCCTTGCGCGGACACCGTCACGCTCCACACGCGGGCGAAGCGGGCAGTGACCGTCAAATCCGAAGTCAGTCCCTGCACCGTCAACACAAACGACGTGCTTCCAAATCCAAAAGTCTCCGGAACCGCCACGCCGTTGGTCAGGATCGACACGATCCGGCCTCCGCTGGCCGCCCGCGCCGTCAGCGAGGTGGACTCATTGTCAAGCACGTCCGTCTGCTCCGGAACCACCTGTCCATGGGCTCCGGCATATGCGGTGATATAAGCGGGCCTCCGGAAACGGAAAGGCACCAGATCCAGTCCGCCGCCCACGCCATCGTGATTAAAACGCAGGGCGCCGCGCAGATTCGCCTGAGGCGCCAGCGGCCCGGGATCGGCCTTCAGGACGAACGGGTGCTCCTCCTGACCGGCCGGATAAACGGCCGAGACGGTTCCCGTGGCCGAGAGCCAACTGCCGGTTAAAGAGGAACCCACCCAGACATCGTCAATATACCACCCCTCGGCCTCGGTATAATAATCGGCGCCGAAAAAGAAGGCGATGCGCGCCACCGTTCCGGAGTAAGCGGAGAGGTCAACCCGTGTTTCCATCCAGTCGTTATTGCCGAAACAGGGCGTAGAGGGCTCAAACGGGGAATCGAAATTGGGCTCAATCCGGTAGGGATATCCGCCGATCGGCGTCAAGTCCTGGAACGTGGCACCGTCGTCCAGGCTGATGCGCACAACGCCGCCATCCCAATAGTAGCCGTCCGTGCCCGCTTCCGCCTGCATCCAATGCTTGAACGTCAGCAGCGATCCGCCCCCCAATGCCACAGGCGGCGAAATCAACGAAGCCATCAGCCCGGTGTCATACTGCCGCGTGGAGTCGGATCCGCAATACCAGGCGTTGGAAGGGCTGGCCGTCCGATACGTCGAAAGGTGCCAGCCTCCCCCCTCCACCCGCCAGCCATTCGTTCCACGTTCCATGGCATCATCTAAAAGGGAGGAAAGAGGAAGCATCTCCCATGTCAGGGGCTGGGTTCCGTCATTCGCCACAAGGGCCGGCTGCTGATACCCCGCCCGCGGCAGTCGGATCGTGTTATAGTTGGTCGGCGACACCCGCAGAATCGGGTAATCCGAATCTGTCTGGTAAACGTCCGAGTAGGCCTCAAAAACAAGATCCGCGGCCCCCACCTGATACACAACGGAAACGGCGGACAGGCGGCCCGGATCAATATCCGCCGTATAGACGCCGTCTCCCGTCGTCGTCATGGGAGTAGTCTGAACCGGGCCATCGTTCACCATCCAGAAAACCGCGGCCTCGGCTACCGTGAAATTATCGGTGATCACCGCGCTGATCCGCCAGGGCGGCGAAGCCGTTTGAAGGGTTGGCAAGGGCGTGACCGCGATGACGGGCGGAAGCGGATAGGAGTTTGAGTTCCACGGGTCCGTGTTGTCGTCGTTTTCATTCCCGTTATTCCACCCGTCCCCATCCGGATCGCTTGCCGACGTCACCACTCCGGTGTTCCCGGAATAGCGGTACTCCCACCAGTCCTGCAGGTTATTGGCATTGGCGTCATTGGTGTAGGTAAGATACCAGGCCGTGGCCGTGTGCGGCGCCTTCATGACAATGTTGGTCGCCGGGTTGGCGGCCTGCCGCAGGGAGTTGGTCCAAAGGGCGCCATCGATCTTCCAGCCGGCCAGCGCGTACGGGATGGCCGGACTGGCGGATGTGTCCCAGGCGAAGTCCCAGGCGGTCACCGTACTGACAACCGTATTCGTCCGTTGCCAGGAAGTCAGATCGACCGCCCCGGAGGGACTCGAATTCTGCGTGAATAAGGCCTCCTCCCCCCAGAGCCAGGTCAGGACGGTAGAGCCCAGCAGCGTGATGTCGGCCGTGGCGGTGGCGCTGGAAGTCGGGCTCGCGCCGGTGGCGCGCCACCCGTCGCACAAGAACCGCCAGGTGGTGCCGGAGGTGCAGAGCACTTGAGCGGTGGCATGGAACAGGGTCCCGCTCGGATAAGAAGAAAATCCGTAAGCGGGGCTTACCACGACTGAATTGGTCCGGGTTCCGGCAATTTCCAGCGAAACCAGCGGATTGCTGAAAATGACTTGCTGAAGGGCCGACGGCGCATTGGAAGGATACCGGACCGAATGGGTGGAAGCGGTGGCCGAAAGATAATAGGACACGACGGTGCTTAGCGGCTGGGAGGGGATGGATCCGGTATAGCTATGGCCGTCCTGCCAGCCCAGGGCCGACGATGTGAACGGCCCGCTCGCCCCGTTCGTACTCCAATAGAGGCGGAACTGCCCGTTCGTCAAAGGCGTGTAGTACGTTAACAAGGCGGAAAGCGGGCAGGCGTTGGTGGTCAACAACACGGGAGTCGGAGGCGTGTGGAACAGCTCCGGCGGCTGATTGATCGCCCCCCGGATCACCAAGGCATATCGGCCGCTGGAATAGACCACATTGGTGCCCGTTACCCGAGCCGTGTAAAGGCCGTTCGTCGCATGCGCAATCCGAATCACTTCAACTGGATTCAGACGATCAGCGGCCACCCCCCCGTTGGGGTATAGCGTTTGCCCGTCCGGAGTCGTCACGGTCAGGTCGAAATCATTAACCAGCTTTGTCCCCCCTTGCATGGCGCCCGGATAATCGGTCCAAACAAGTGCCACGCTCAGAGGGGAGCCGGCGTTCTCGACTGTAAAAACCGTATTGGAATATTGATTATTCGTAAGAGAATGGTTGTCAATCACCCGGATCGCCATGCCCGTCGGATAGACGGACTGGCCCACGTCCACCTGTCCGAAACCTTCCACCATATTGGGACTTGTGAAGGGGATTTCCTGAAATGAGTTGGTGCCGTATTGACCGGGCGCCATGGTGCGGGCGCCTGAAATGATCATGGCCTTCATCAGGGCCGCGGAGGGGTTGGTGACTCCGGCGCGCTCGACCAAATATTGCCGGATCAGCAGCACGGCGCCGGCCGTTAACGGGCACGACATGCTCGTTCCGCCATTGTAGAGATAATTGGCATTGGCAGCCACCCCCCAGCCGACATGATACGCGTCCAGGGGGGCGGCGCGGGAATGACAGGATATGACATCCGTGCCGGACGCCACGACATCCGGCTTGACGCGGCCGTCATCCGTGGGCCCCCGGCTTGAAAAGGCGGCCATGCCCTGCCGGTAAGGCAAGTTCGTGCTCCAGGAAATATAATCGGAATAAATGGGTTCGGCCGGATAATCAGCCGGCCAGGCGCTGTAA
>CAXNFL010000063.1:0-9343 GCA_964201555.1 Kiritimatiellia bacterium | reverse complement strand
GCGCGGGAAGGCCGCTCCTGGGCCCTGATGGCGCTTTCCCGATTCGCCGAGGCGGCGGCCGAGTTTGAAAAGGCGGCCGGCCTGGCGGCGGAGCCGGCCCGGCGCGACCGGCTTCTCTACAAGGCCGGCGACGCCTACTTCGCCGACCGTCATTACCAGCTGGCGGCGGATCGCTACAAAGCCGTGCGGGATTCCAAGGCGGATCCGGGGCTCGCGCGCGAGGCGCGCTTCCAGCTGGCCGAAACGATGGCGCGGCTGGGCCGGGTGCCCGAGGCTCTGGCTGAGATGGCCGCGATCGAAAAGGAAGGGGCGCCCGGGCTGGGCGAGCGGGCCGCCCTGCGGATCGCCGAACTGCGGCAGGACTCCGGCGCCCTGTCCGAGGCCCGGCAGGCGTATGACCGGTTCCTGGCGGTTTACACGAACAGCGCCAAGACCGCCGCCGCGCTTTACAACCGCGGGCTGGTGGCCTACCAGACTTACCTGTTCGAGCCGGCGATGGCCGACTTCGAGGCGGTGCTGGCCCGGTTTCCGGATCATCCGCTGGCGGAGAATGCCGACTATATGAAGGTCTGCGCGGCCTTTCAGCTGTATAACGACGGCCGGGCCGAAAGCCTGGCGCGGGCCTTCCTGAAGGCGCGGCCGGCCTCCGCCTGGGCGCCGCAGGTCCGCTTCCGCGAGGCGGAGTTCGCGTTCAACCGGGGCGCCTACGAAGAGGCGGAGACGAATTTCCTGGCCGTGGCGGAAGGCTGGCCGCAGGACAAGCTGGCCGGCGATTCCCTTTTCTGGGCGGCCCGCGCCGCCTCGGCCCGCAAGCAGTTCAAGCGGGCCATTGAAATCGACACCCGGCTGCTGAAGGAGTTCCCGGACCATCCCAAGGGGGTCGAGGCGCAGTTTTACCAGGCCGAGGCGCTGGGCAAATTGGGGGACTATGCCGGCGCTATCGCGTTGTTCGACGAAGTGATCAAGCGCCAGCCCGATTCCTTCCTCGCGTTCGCCGCCCAGGGGCAGCGGGGGGAATGCCAGTTCACGCTGGGGGCGGACGATCCGGCCCGGTTCGAGGAGGCCATCCGCTCGTTCACCGAGCTCTCGGCAAACGCCAAGGCGCCTTTTGAGCTGCGGCTGCAGGCGTCGTACCGTGTCGGGCGCGGCTTGCAGAAGCTGGGCCGGGTGGACGAGGCGTTCGAGCAGTATTACACGAAAGTGATCCTGGTGTTCCTGGAAGCCCGCCAGTCGGGCGTGCCGATGAACGAGTCGAGCGCGGCCTGGTTTACGCTCGCCGTCTTCGATGCGGCCTCCATCCTGGAGGGGCGCGGGCGGTGGCGCCAGGCGGTGCGGCTTTATCAGCGGGTGGCGGACGCGGGGGTGTCGGCTTCGGATGACGCCCGGCGCCGGATTGAGACGATTCAGCGCGATCATTGGCGGTTTTTTTAAAAGGCGAGGATGCGGTTATGATGCAAGTGTTGCTGCAAGGCGGGCCCCTGGTGTGGGTGCTTCTGGCGGTGGGCGCGGTGGGGCTCCTGGTGTTCCTGGAGCGGCTGCTCCATCTGCACCGGGCCAAGATCCGCTCCGAGGACTTCCTGCAGGGCCTGTTCCGGAACCTGGAATACGGCCACGTGGAGGAGGCCCTGCGGGTATGCGAGGAGACGCCGGGCCCGGTGGCCTACCTGGCGAAGACGGCCATCCTGCATCGCGACAACGATCCGGAGGCGTTCAAGCGCGCCCTGGACAACGGCGGCCGCGCCGAGATTTCACGCATGGAGCGCCGGCTGCTGATCCTGGCCACCACGGCGCAGGTGGCGCCGCTGCTGGGCTTGCTGGGAACAGTGCTGGGGCTCGTCCGCGCGCTCCTGATCATGAACCAGCGCGGGCCGCTGGTCCAGTTTTCCGACCTTTCCGGCTGGCTCATGCAGGCGCTGGTGACCACGGCGCTCGGGCTCCTGGTGGCCATTCCCGCCTACGGGGGCTACAACTTCCTGATCAACAAGGTCGAGAAGATCGTGCTCGATATGGAGCGGGCGGCTTCGGAAATCACCGCCTTCATCCAGGCCCAGCGCATCGCGGGGGTTCGCCGTGAGTGAGGCCCCGCTTCACTGGCAGGCGCGCACGTTCGAAGCCTACCGCCCCCAGAACCGGCTCAACCGGAGCCTGGTGCTGGTGGCGCCCTGGCTGGATGTGGCCATCCTGCTGTTTTTTTTCCTGATCGTCACCTCCCGCTTCGTGCTGCAGCCGGGCATCCGCATCCGGCTGCCCGAGGCCCCGTTCAACGCGGGCGCCTCCCCCTACGGGCTCGTGGCCGTGGTGGTCGTCCAGGAGGGGACGGGCGTCCAGGAGGAGGAGATCCTCTATTTTGACGACGCCCGCTTCGTGCTGAACGATCCCGCCTCGGGTGAAAAGGTGAAGGCGGCCCTCGGCCGGGCCGCCCACGACAAGCCGGGGCAGGCCATGATTATCGAAGCCGACCAGCTCGTCCGCCAGGGCACCATGATCTCCCTGATCAACCAGGCGGCGGCCGCGGGCATCGCGGACGTGTACGTGGCCTCGCGGCCGGCCGCGCGCGGGGGGGAAGGTCCGTGACCGCCTCCTACTGCGATCTGCGGGCCGGGCGTGATTTCCTGGTCTCGGGCTCGGTCATCCTGCTCCTGACGGCGCTGATGGTGCTGATTGCCGTGTGGTATGTGAAGCCGCGCGCCACGGTCCCCCTGCCGCCGGCGCGGTGTCGCGTCACGCTGATTCCCTCCGGGCTGGCGAGCACGTCGCTGGCCCCGATTCATTTTTCGCTGCCGTCGAAGATCGGGTTCAGCCGGACGCTGCGGCCGGGCGATCCGCGGCTCACGACGACGCTGGGCCCGCGTCCGGAGGATATCCGCTTTCTGCCGCGCGAGAAGAAAGCCGAGCTGCTGCTGCCCGCGCCGGAGCCGGCGGCGGCGCCGGGCTTCACTCCCTGGAGCGAGGGCGCCCCCGTGTTTGCGCCGGTCACGCCGGTCCGGACGGGCTGGACGATGACGGCGGAGCCGGCGGGGGGCGCGGAGGTGGCGCTGCCGGCCGATTTTTCCGCGGCGGCTCAGTGGCCGGCGCAGGGGCCCTGGTCCGCGGTCGTCCGCCTGGAGGCGGGGGCGGACGGGCGGGTGGAGCATGTGTTCCTGATGCCGCCGCCTCCGGAGCCGGCGGTGGCGGCGAGGCTGGAAGGATTGATGAGGCGGGCGAGGCTGGGAGCGGGGGGCCGGGAGGGTCGGATCAAGATCCGCCGGGTGGAGCCCGCGGCGGGGGCGGACGCGGAAGGAGCGAGACCGTGAAGAAGAACAGCGTGGATATAGTGACCTGGTCGCGGCGCGCCAAGGGCGCCCGTGTGGAGGCGTTTTTGAAGCGGCCGGCGGTGGATCCGGCGGCGGAGCGGACGGCGCGCGAAGTGCTGGACGATATCCGCCTTCGGGGCGACAGCGCCGTGCGCGACTGGATGAAGCGCTTTGAAAAGAGGGCCCCGGCGGCGGGGGAGTGGCGCGTGACGCCGGAGGCGCTCGCGGCGGCGGGCGCGCGGACGGATGCCGCGTTCCGGCGGGCGGCGGCCGAGGCGCACCGGCGCATCCGCGCCTTCGCCAAGGCCGGGCTCCGCAAGAATTGGCGGCTGGACGACGGGCACGGCGCGCGCTTGGGCGAGCGCTTTGTGCCTTACGACCGGGTGGGCGTGTATGTGCCGGGCGGCGCCGCGCCGCTGGCCTCCACCGTGCTGATGACGGTGACGCTGGCGAAAACGGCGGGCGTGCGCGAGATTGTCGCCTGCACCCCGGCCGGGCCGGACGGCCAGGTGAACCCTTATGTGCTGTATGTCCTGAAGCTGGCCGGGGCCACGGAAGTCTACCGGGTGGGCGGCATCCAGGCGATCGGGCTGATGGCGTACGGCACCGGCTCGGTGTTGAAGGTCCAGAAGATCGTCGGCCCCGGCGGCGCCTTTGTCACGGCGGCCAAGAAGCTGGTGTACGGCGAGGTGGCGCTGGATTCGGTGGCGGGCCCCAGCGAGATCGCCGTGCTGGCGGACGGCGAGGCCAACCCCGCCTTTGTGGCCGCCGACCTGCTGTCGCAGGCCGAGCACGGCACGGGCCACGAGAAGGCGCTGCTGGTCACCACGTCGCGCGCGCTGGCCGCGGCGGTGCGCCGGGAGCTGATGAGCCAGGCGGCGGGGCTGGGGCGGTGCGAGGCCATCGCGGAGGTGATGCGCCGGGGCGGCATCCTGTTTGCGGTGACGAAGACGCTGGAGGAGGGGGCGGAGCTGTGCAACGCCTTTGCGCCCGAGCACCTGGAGCTGATGATCCGCCGGCCGGAGCGGCTGCTGCCCCGGATCACCCGGGCGGGCGCCGTGTTCCTGGGCCCGTGGACGCCGGAGTGCGTGGGCGATTACGCCGCCGGGCCGAGCCACGTGCTGCCCACGGGCGGCACGGCGGCCCTGTTTTCGGGGCTGACGGTGAACGACTTTACCCGGCGCATCAGCGTGGTGAAATATTCCCGCGCGGCGCTGAAGCGGGCCTGGCCGGTGATCGAGGCCTTCGGCCGGGTCGAGGGGTTGGACGCGCACGCCGCGTCCGGAAAGATGAGGCTGACGCGGTCATGAAAGAGCTGATCCGACGCACCGTCCGGCAGATGGCCGGCTATACGCCCGGCGAGCAGATGAGCGGCCCGGGCCTGATCAAACTCAACACCAACGAAAACCCCTACCCGCCCTCGCCGCGGGTCGCGCGCGCCCTGCGCGCCCTGGACCCGGCCCGGCTGCGGCTGTACCCCGATCCCGCTTGTACCGAAATCAGGGAAACCTGGGCCGCCCAAAACGGCGTGGAGCCCGGCCGGGTGTTCGTCGGGAACGGGTCGGACGAGGTGCTGCGCCTGATCACCCTGGCGTTCGTGGAGCCCGGCGGCTCGATGGGCATGTTCACGCCGTCCTATTCGCTGTACGAGGTGCTGGCGGACGCCATCGGCGTGCCGATGCGCAAGGTGCCGCTGGGGCCCGGATTCACGTGGCGGATGCCGGCCTCGTTCAAGAGCTCGGTCTTTTTCATCACGACGCCCAACAACCCGACGGGAATCATGTATCCGCCGGAGCCGGTCCGCGCCTTCTGCGCCCGGTTCAAGGGGGTGGTCGTGATCGACGAGGCGTACGTCGATTTCTGCAACTGGAACAACCTCGCCCTGGCGACGGAGTTCCCCAACGTGCTGGTGCTGCGGACGCTGTCCAAGTCCTACTCGCTGGCGGGGATCCGGCTGGGGCTGGCGGTCGGCGCCCCGCCGCTGATCGACGCGCTGATGAAGCTGAAGGATTCCTACAACGTGAACATGCTGACCCAGGCCGCGGCCGCGGCGGCGCTCACGGACGAGGCGTATATGCGGCGGCAGGTCGAGCGCATCCGCCGGAGCCGCGTCCGGCTGGGGCGCAGCCTCGAGGCTCTGGGGTTCGAGGTGACGCCGTCGGAAGCGAACTTCCTGTGGGTCCGGCCGACTCGCGTGGGGGCGCGTGAGCTTTTCGAGGCGCTGCGGAAGCGGCGGATTTTGATCCGCTACAATCCGTCGGCCTGGCATCCCGATTACGTGCGCATCACGGTGGGGACCGAGGCGGAGCTGAATCGGCTCCTGGCCGCCATCCGGGAGATCCAGTCATGAAGCCGATGGAGCTGTCCGTGGCGGCCCGCGAGTTCGACGCCCATGCCGGGCGGTATTGGGCGGACTGGATCGAGGCGGTGCGCTTCCCGAGCGTGGGCGCCGACCTGGCGCACGACGGCGACTGCCGCGACTGTGCGGACTGGTTTTCCGGCCGGCTGGCGGCGGCGGGCTTCCGCTCGGAATTGCTGGAGACCGGCGCCCCGCCGGTTGTCTTTGCCGAGCGGAAGGGCCGGCCGGGCGGGCCGGTGATCCTGATTTACGGCCACTATGACGTGCAGCCCGCGGATCCGCTGGAGGAGTGGACATCGCCGCCCTTTGAGCCGGAGTTCCGGGAAGGCCGCCTGTACGGCCGCGGCGCGCAGGACAACAAGGGCCAGCTCGCCTATGTGCTGGCGGCGCTCGACACCCTGAACCGCTTTGGAGATCCGGGGCTCTGCACGATCAAGGTGCTGCTGGAGGGCCAGGAGGAGTCGGGGAGCAGCGCGCTTTCCACCTGGCTGCCGAAGTGGGCGGACCGCCTGAAGGCGGATGTCCTGCTGGTCGCCGACACGTTTATGGCCGACTCGGGCGCGCCGGCGATCGTGATGGGCCTGCGGGGGATCGTGCACTGGACGCTGAGCGTGGAGGGGCCGCTTCGCGACCTGCACTCCGGCTCGCATGGCGGCGTGGCGCCGAATCCGGCCACCGCCCTGTGCCGGCTGATCGCCGGACTTCACGGGCCGGACGGCAGCGTGGCGGTGCCCGGCTTCAACGAGGGGTGTCATGCCCCGACGGAACGCGAGCGGGCGCTGATGGCGGCGGAGCCGTTCGATCCCGAGCGGTACCGGAGCCAGACCGGCGTTCCCCCGTCCGGGGGTGAGCGGGGCAGGCCGCCCGTGGAGCGGCTGGGGTTCCGGCCGACCCTCGAGGTGAACGGCGTGCATGGGGGGTACGGGGGAGCGGGCTCGAAGACGATTATTCCGGCGAAGGCCTTTGCCAAGATGACGGCCCGGCTGGCCTCGGGGCAGGACCCGGCGGCGGTGCTGGCGTTGCTGGCGGCGCACTTCAAGCGGGTGACGCCGGAGGGCTTGCGCGTGACGATGAGCGAGGCGACGATCGGCGGCCCGGCGCTGAGGCTGGACGCGGATTCGGCCCTGGCGGCCCGGGCGGCCGGCGTGCTGCGCGAGGTGTGCGGGCGCGAGCCGGCCTTTCACTGGGACGGCGCGTCGATTCCGGTGCTGTCGCTCCTGGCCGGCGTGGCGGGCGCCGAGCCGCTGATCGCGGGCTTCGGGCACGAGGAAGACCATGTGCATGCGCCCAATGAGTCCTTTCCCAAGGAGCGGTTCCGGCTGGGCTATCTGTACATGGTGCGCTTGTTGAGCGGATGGTAAAGGCGAAAGGCCGCGGGATTACGCTATGAAGAAAGTTTTAATTGTCGGAACGGGCGGCATCGGCAAGCGCCACATCCGCGGATTCCTGAAGACCGGCCGGGCGAAGCTGTGGGTGGTGGAGCCGGTGGAGGAAAAGCGCGCCGAGGTGCTGCGGGAATATGCCATCGAGGGCGGCTACGCGGACCTGGCCCGGGCGGACCTGCCCTCGTTCGATCTGGCCGTCATCTGCGCCCCCGCCCATGTGCATGTGCCGCTGGGCCTGAAGTGCGCCGAGGCGGGCGTCCCGTTTCTGACGGAAAAGCCGCTGGCCGTGACGATGGAGGGCGTGGAGGCCCTGCTGGCGAAGGTGAAGGAGAAGGGGATCGAGGCGCGCGTGGGGTATGTGCGGCGCAGCGCCCTGGAGCTGATCGAGCTGCGCCGGCAGATCCTGGCGGGGAAGATCGGCGACCTGCGCATGGCCTACATGAACGCGTCGCAGGAGTTCACCAAGTACCGGCCGGATTACCAGACGACCTATTATGCGAAAGCGGCCATGGGCGGCGGGTGCATCCTGGATGCGGCCAGCCATCTCATCGATGTGGCCATCTGGATCTTCGGCGAGCCGGTCGAGGTTTGTTCGATGTATGACCGGCTTCATCTGCAAGGGGTGGAGGGGGAGGATTGCGCGTTGATCACCATCCGGTTCAAGAGCGGATGCCTGGTGCAGCTTTCCCTGAACCAGTTCCAGAAGCCCAACGCCAATACGCTGGAAGTGATCGGGACCCGGGGAAACCTGGTGCTCGACATGAGCACGGTCAAGTTCGCCGATAACGATTCAGGCGAGTGGGAGTCGAAAAATTACATGGAAGGCCTGCGGCCCATGGAGGCGCACGAGGCCCGGTTCGCGTTCCAGGCGAATCTGATGCTGGATTTGCTCGAGGGGAAGCCGTCGCACCTGAGCACGCTTGAAGAGGCGCGCCTGAGTCTCAAGGTCGCCCTGGCGGCCAAGCTGTCGGACCGCGAGAAGCGAATTATAAGGATCTGACCGGATCCCATACGAAAAAGCAACCGCCCGCAAGGGCCGGGCGGTTGTCCAATGGGAGATAAGTTTTTCAGTCGATCTTGATCTCAACATGTTTTCTGGGCTCTTCCGTCTTGGGAATCGTGACGGTAAGCACCCCATTGCGGAATTCCGCCTTCGCTTTCTCGGCGTCGCCTTTGGCCGGAAGCGGAATCACGCGGTGGAAACTGCCATAACGGCGTTCCGTCCGATAACCGGTCTTTGTGTTTTCCCGACTTTCCTCCTTCTTTTCACCGCTGAGTATCAGCGCGTGGTCTTCCAACTCAACCTTCACTTCCTTTTCGGCCAAACCAGGCAATTCGGCTGTGACTTTCATGTCATGATCCTGCTCCCGGATGTCAACCCTCGGAATGAACCCTTCCATCGGCTTGAACATATCCAGATCTTGCCGGAACAAACTGAAGGGGTTGAAGAAATCATCCACCAGATCGTCCCATCCGGGTTCCCGAACCTCTTGAACTTCGGTCGGGCGTTTCCGTTTTTGGATTAGGCTTTTCATTTTACTCACCTCCTCCGCTTATATGGAAAGCATCAGCCATGCCATATCCTCTGAGTGGCAATACACGACGATTTGTTGTGCCATGGAGAGGGGGGAAATGTGTGACAAAGTGGACATGATGACATCTGACCGGGACGATTCGTCCGGTTCAGCGCTCGGATTCAGGGATATGGATGGCGGCGAAGGCGGTGAGACCGAAGCCGTTCTTGGGCATTTTTGGCAGGCGGTTGGCTTCAGCGGCCATTCCGTTCAAATTGACATAGAGGGTGGCGTTATCGGCGCTGAGCTTCACGCCGTACGTACCGCCGGGGACATAGCCGACGCGGGCCCGGCAAACGTCCTGCAGGAAGCACAGGACCTTGCGTGTGCGGGCCTTGACGTCGTATTGAACGACCGGCGTGCCGATTTTCAGGGAGCTGCCGTGGGCGCCAGGGAGGAAGTAGACGAAGCGGCCGTCCGTGGACAGGGCGCAGACGGTGGTGTAGTTGCCATCCAGGAAGTCGGGCCCCAGCATCTCCAGCGTGTCGGAAGCCGGCGCCAGGCGGAACAGCTCCTGGGTGACGCCTTTCGCGCCGAAGGTCGTGCCGTAGATCCAGCCGTCGGCCGACTCCGCCGTGGAGGAGCGCATGCCGGCGCCGCCCGGGAAGGCCATGCCGGTGGCTCGGATATCCTTTTTCACGGGATCATATTTCCAGATTCCGCCCTTGCCGTTGAAATAGACGCAGCCGTTGGAGGCCAGGGCCATGTTGCGGTCCAGCTCCACGGCGTCGT
>CAXNFL010000062.1:0-9567 GCA_964201555.1 Kiritimatiellia bacterium | reverse complement strand
CCTATGTTGAAATCGGCGGCTATTAAGAATAGCAGAAGCCGAACCGAAGTCAAGCGCGGGAATGGCGATGGATGAAACCAACCTTGACTTTAACCCCTTTTCAGGGGATCATTTTAGTGACTGTATAAACGTCGGAAAACCGCCTATGTCATCAGAAAAAACCTATGATATCAGCCGTTCGGTGGGGGTCGTGGAAACCCGCCTGATGAAGCTGGACGTCTCCCCTTCCGGCTTGCGCCTGGAGAGCGGCTCGGTTTTGCCTGAGGTGCAAGTGGCTTATGAAACCTACGGCACGCTGTCTGCCGCCAAGGACAATACCCTCTACATCTGCCACGCCCTGAGCGGCGACTCCCACGCCGCCGGCTTCCACAGCGAGGCGGAGATGCGCGCCGCCAAGCCCAAGCCCGGCTGGTGGGACCTCATGATCGGACCCGGCAAGCCGATCGACACCAACCACTTCTTCATCGTCTGCTCCAACTTCCTGGGCGGCTGCAAGGGCACCACCGGCCCCAGCTCCCCCGATCCGCGCACCGGCAAGCCCTACGGCTCCCACTTCCCCCGCATCACCGTCAGCGACATGGTGGAGGTCCAGCACCGCTTCCTCCTCGCCCTCGGCGTCCCCCGCCTCCACGCCGTCCTCGGCGGCTCCATGGGCGGCATGCAGGTGCTCGAGTGGAGCATCCGCTTTCCCGACTACGTGGACCGCTGCATCTGCATCGCCTCGGCGGCCAAGCTCACCTCCCAGGCCCTGGCCTTCAACGTCGTCGGCCGCCGCACCATCATGGACGATCCCGACTGGAAGGGCGGCGACTACTACGAGTCCGACCGCTACCCGGCGCACGGCCTCTCCCACGCCCGCATGATCGCCCACATCACCTACCTCTCCCCGTCCATCCTGGAGGAGAAATTCGGACGCGACAAGAAAAACGATTCCACCCGGGACCGCTTCGTCTCGCCCTTCCAGGTTGAAAGCTATCTCGCCTACCAGGGCGAGCAGTTCGTCAAACGCTTTGACGCCAACTCCTACCTGCACATCACCGAAGCGCTGGACTCCTACGACCTGGAAGAGAAATACGGAAGCCTGGAGGAAGCCTTCAAGCGCGTCCGCGCCCGCTACCTGATCGTCGCCCTCACCACCGACTGGCTCTACACGCCCGAGCAGTCGCTGGAAATGGCCCACGCCCTGCTGGCGGCCGGCCGCGAGGTCAGCTTCTGCCTGCTGCAGGCCGAACAGGGCCACGACGCCTTCCTGCTCGACCTGCCGGAAATGTCGGACCTGATCGGCAACTACCTCCGCACGCCGCCCGCCCACCTGACGGCCAACAAGTCGATGCTGCCGCCCGAGGGCGAGGACTTCACCATGATCCGCCGGCTGGTGCAGCCCGGCGCCCGCATCCTCGACCTGGGCTGCGGCGATGGGCGGCTTCTCGAGGCGCTCACGGTCGGCAGCGGCACGCCCGGCCTGGGCATCGACATCGACATCCGCCACGCCATCGACACGGTCGGCCGCGGCGTCCCCGTCTTCATCCGGGATATCGACGAGGGGCTCGCCATGCTTCCCGACCAGTCGTTCGACGTCGCCATTCTCAGCCGCACGCTCCAGGTCATCCGCAAGCCGGCCGTCGTGCTGCGCGAGATGATGCGCGTGGCCCGCTTCGGCATCGTCACCTTCCCCAACTTCGCCAACTGGAAGCACCGGCTCCGACTGGGCTTCACCGGTCGCATGCCCAAGGCCGACTCGCTGCCCTTCGAATGGCACGACACGCCGAACATCCACCTCGCCACCCTCACGGACTTCCTGGAGCTGTGCCGCGCGGAGCATATCCGCTGCACGCGCATCCACTGCGTGCCCAACGGCGCGCTCAGCCAGGTGTTCCTAAAACTAAGCCTGCTCAACCTTGGCGCCGACGAAGTCGTCGTCATGCTGGAAAGAGACTAACATGCCCACACCCCCCGAGCCCGAAGATCTCAGCGCCATCGCCGATCAATTGTCCCAATGCAACCGCTGCACGGCTCCCCTGGGCAACGACAAAGGCTTCGGCCTCGCCGGCCGCCAGGCCGTCATCAAGGTCCTCGACGATCTCATCGCCTCCCTCTTCCCCGGCTGCCATGGCTACGAGCCCGTTCCCGCCGATCAGGTCCGCGGCCTGGTGGAGGAAAAGCTCCACGCCATCCGCGCCTCCCTGCGCCGGCAGATCGAGCTCGCCTTCCGCTACCAGTGCGAGTTCGACCAGTGTAATGACTGCGGCGACTGCGGGCGCAACGCTGAAACGGCCGTTCGCGTTCTCATGTCGGCCCTGCCCAACATCAAGAAGGTCCTGCAGGAGGACATCGTGGCGGCCTATGAAGGCGACCCCGCCGCCAGGTCGTTCATGGAAGTCGTCATGAGCTACCCGGGCGTCCTCACCATCATGGCCCACCGCCTCGCCCATGTGCTCTACACGGAAGGCGTGCCGCTCATCCCGCGCATCATGTCGGAGCACGCGCACTCCCAGACCGGCATCGACATCCATCCCGGCGCCGTCATCGGCCCCGGCTTCTTCATCGACCACGGCACCGGCGTCGTCATCGGGGAAACCTGCGTCATCGGCCGCCGCGTCAAGCTCTACCAGGGCGTCACGCTCGGCGCGCTCAGCTTCCCCAAGGATGAGCACGGCAACCCGATCAAGGGTATCAAGCGCCACCCGAACGTCGAGAACGACGTCACCATCTACGCCGGAGCCACGATCCTGGGCGGCAAAACCGTCATCGGCGCCGGCTCGGAAATCGGCGGCAACGTCTGGCTGACCCACTCCGTGCCCCCGGGCTCGAAGGTCTACAACCAGCAACCCCAGCCCATCATCCGGGAACGCGGGGAGAATAAGGGAAAGGATGCGGGGACCCCATCGTGAATCTACTCGTGCTCCAGGGACAGCCGGCCCTCTCCCCTTTCCGGCTCACCGCCCTCACCCGCGCGCTACACGCCGCGTCGCCCGCCCTCGGCGCCGCCACGGTGGAGGCCGCCTATATCTACTTCCTCGATCTCGATCAGGCCCTGACCCCCGATCTGCTCGAAAAGGCCCGCGCCCTGTTGAATGCCGACGCCATCCTGGCGTCCTCCGTCGCCGAAGGCTTCCTGGTGACGCCCCGCAAGGGCACGGTCTCCCCCTGGTCCTCCAAGGCCACCGACATCTTCCACAACTGCGGCCTCTCCGGGGTCAGCCGCGTCGAGCGCGGCCTCCACTATCGCGTGCGCGACGCCGCCGGCCGCACCCTTGATTCCGCCGCCCTCGCCCCCGCCCTCGGCCTGCTGCACGACCGCATGACCGAAGGCGTCTACACCGACGCCTCCGACCTGTTCCACCATCTCGAGCCGCGCCCCCTGGTGACCCTTGACCTCAAGAAGGACGGCATCGAAGCGCTTCGCCGCGCCAACCGCGACATGGGCCTGGCGCTCAGCGACGACGAAATCCTCTATCTCTTCGCCGCCTACACCCGCGAAAACCGGAATCCCACCGACGTTGAGCTGATGATGTTCGGCCAGGTCAACTCCGAGCACTGCCGCCACAAGATATTCAAGGCCGACTGGGTCATCGACGGCGAACCGCGCGACATGAGCCTGTTCGACATGATCCGCCACACGCACAAGACCCATCCGGGGAAAACCCTTTCCGCCTACTCCGACAATGCCGCCGTGGTGGAGGGCCGCGCGGCCGACTGGTTCCGGTGCGATCGCGCGGGCTCGCGGATCTACGGGTACCAGCCCGGGCAGATCGATTTCCTGATCAAGGTGGAAACACACAACCATCCCACGGCCATCTCCCCCTGGCCGGGCGCCGCCACCGGCGTGGGCGGGGAGATTCGCGACGAGGGGGCCACCGGAACCGGCGGAAAGACCAAAGCCGGCCTGGCCGCCTTCTTTGTCTCCAACCTCCGCATCCCCGGCTTCCTCCAGCCCTGGGAAAAGGAGCATGCCGAGTTTCCCAGCCGCCTTGCCACCCCCCTTCAGATCATGACCGAGGGGCCCCTCGGGGGCGCGGGCTTCGGCAACGAGTTCGGCCGGCCGCAGCTGACCGGCATCTTCCGCACGTTCGAGGACACCTTCCACGGCCGCTACCGCGGCTACCACAAGCCGATCATGGCCGCCGGCGGTATCGGCGCCATCCTCCGCGCGCACGTGCACAAAAAGACTTTCGACAAAGGCGTCAGCATCATCCAGCTGGGCGGGCCCGCCCTGCGCATCGGCCTCGGCGGCGGCGCCGCCTCGTCGATGGACAGCGGCGCCAACGCCATGGACCTGGACTTCAACTCCGTCCAGCGCGACAACGCCGAAATGCAGCGCCGGTGCCAGGAAGTGATCGACGCGTGCATCGCCATGGGCGATGCCAATCCCATCCTGAGCATCCATGATATCGGCGCCGGCGGCCTTTCCAACGGCTGCCCCGAGCTTGTCGAGCCCGGCGGCGCGCGCTTCCAGCTTCGCGCCGTGCCCAACGAGGAGCGCTCCATGAGCCCCCTCGAAATCTGGTGCTGTGAAGCACAGGAGCGCTATGTCCTGGCCATTCCCGCCGAATCGCTCGACCTCTTCCTCGCCCTCTGCCGCCGCGAGCGCTGCCCCGGCCATGTCATCGGCCAGACCACGGGCGACGGGCGGCTCGTCCTTCACGACGATCATTTCGACAACAATTCGATCGATATGAACCTGGACGTGCTGCTCGGAAAGCCGCCCCGCATGAAGCGCGACGTGACCCATCTGCGCGAAACATTCACGCCCTTCGATCCCGCCGCGATCACCGTGCCCGACGCCGTCGAGCGGCTCCTGCGCCTCCCCGCGATCGCCGCCAAGACGTTCCTGATCACCATCGCCGACCGCACCATTACCGGCCTCGTGGCGCGCGACCAGATGTGCGGACCGCACCAGACGCCCGTTTCTGACGTCGCCGTCACGCTGGCGTCCTACCACGGCTTCGCGGGCGAGGCCATGGCCATGGGCGAACGCACGCCCCTGGCCGTGCTCAATGCCGCCGCCTCGGGCCGCATGGCCGTGGGCGAAGCGCTCACCAACCTGGCCGCCGCTCCGGTCGAACAACTGGGCGAGGTGAAGCTTTCCGCCAACTGGATGTGCGCCTGCGGCGAACCCGGCGAAGATGCCGCCCTGTTCGATACCGTCCGGGCGATCGGCATGGAGCTGTGCCCCGCCCTCGGCATCGCCATCCCGGTCGGCAAGGATTCGCTCTCCATGCGGACGCTCTGGAAAACATCCGCCGGCGCCCCGGTTAAAATGACCGCCCCGCTCAGCCTGGTGATCACCGCCTTCGCCCCGGTGGTGGATGCCCGGAAAACCCTGACGCCGGAATTGAAACGCCGCCACGACTCGACCCTGATCCTCATCGATCTGGGCCGCAAGCAAAACCGGCTGGGCGGCTCATCTCTGGCCCAGGTTTATAACCAGATGGGCCAGACCACACCCGACCTGGACTCCCCGGCCGATTTCTCGGCTTTCTTCGCCGCCACGCGGGAGCTGATCCGCGACAACACGATATTGGCCTACCACGACCGCTCCGACGGCGGCCTCTTTGTCACGCTGGCCGAAATGGCTTTCGCCTCCGGTCTTGGCATCGAGGCCCGCCTCAAACATGCCGGGGACGACCCCCTTGCCGTCCTGTTCTCCGAGGAGCTCGGCGCGGTGATCCAGGTGGCGGACGCGGATCTCCCGCACGTCACGGACGTGTTCCGGGCCCACAAGCTGTGCGACTGCTGCATTCTGCTGGGCAAGCCGACTGACCAGCCCGTCCTGGCCCTTCATTGGGGAACCCGCCTCCTGTACCGTGAAAAGGTTTCGGTCCTCAAGGGGATGTGGGCAGAGACCTCCATCCAGATGCAGGCCCGGCGGGATAATCCCGATACCGCCCGCGAGGAGTTCGGCCTCATCACGTCCGAGCGCGATCCGGGGCTTCAGGCGCGACTGACCTTCGATCCCGCGGCCCCCTTCTCCATCACTGGAAAAGTGAAGCCCCGCATGGCCATCCTGCGCGAGCAGGGCGTGAACGGCGAAATCGAAATGGCGGCGGCCTTCGACCGGGCGGGATTCGAGGCCGTTGACGTGCACATGACCGATCTTCTGGGCGAAGGCACCAACCTGAAGGATTTCAACGGGCTGGTGGCCTGCGGCGGCTTTTCCTATGGCGACGTGCTGGGCGCCGGGTCGGGCTGGGCCCGCTCGGTATTGTTCAACCCGCGGCTGAAGGACATGTTCGCCGCGTTTTTCAGCCGTCCCGACTCCTTTGCCCTCGGCGTATGCAACGGCTGCCAGATGATCTCCCAGCTCAAGGAGATCATCCCGGGAGCGGCGGCCTGGCCCAGATTCCTGCGCAACCGGTGCGAGCAGTTCGAAGCGCGCCTCGTGAACGTGGAAATCCAGGAAAGCCCGTCCTTGTTCCTCAAAGGCATGGCGGGATCGATTCTTCCCATTCCCGTGGCCCATGGCGAAGGGCGCGTGGCTTTTGCATCGCCCGCGGATGAACAGTCGATCCGGACCCAGGGCCTGGAGTGCCTCCGCTTTGTGGATCACCATGGGCAGCCCACGGAGCTCTACCCGCTTAACCCGAATGGATCTGCGGGCGGCCTGACCGGGTTGACCACGCCGGACGGCCGGGTCACCCTCCTCATGCCCCACCCCGAACGCGCGTTCCGGGCGGTCCAATTGTCGTATGCGCCCCACGCCTTCCAATCCATCGAGGAAGGTCCATGGCTCCACTTCTTCCAAAACGCCCGCCGATGGCTAACCTGACGTGACACACACTCCACACATCCTGACACGCACTCTGACCGCAGGGCTACTCGCCCTCGCGGCCCTGCTCCCGCTCACTCCGGTCCGAGCCGATGAAAACGTCCCGGACCGGACGCATGCCGCCGACAGGCAGAACATCCCCGACAATGCCCTTGACCCCTTTTCATTGTTCAACCAGGTCCTCTATGGATTCGAAACGGTGGATGACGACGGCGCTCCCGCGACGCCCGGAAAAGCGAGCGGTTCAGGAACAACCAAACGAATCCTGCCCAATACGAAAACCTTTCACGGAACAACGTATTTCCTGGTCTTTCGTGACGAATTCAGTGGCACCTCGATAGACAGCACCCAGTGGATCACTCTCAGCGGCCAGAGAAAAGGCGGGTATTGGGACCCCAACGCCGTTTACGTTCAAAACGGCAATCTTGTTTTGAAAACCTTCAAGGACTCGATTGGCTACAAGTCGGGCGCGATCAATTCCAAGGGGGCGTTCCAGTCGACGTATGGGTATTTCGAAGTGCGGATCAAGTTCCAGACCCAGCAAGGCCATTGGCCGTCCTTCTGGCTGTTTAACGACAAAATCATCACGAACACGGACAGTAACGGCGGAAAAGACGGAGCCGAAATAGACATTGTGGAAAAGGGATTTCTGGGCGACCGCCTGCAGCACGCCCTGCATTGGGACGGTTACTTAGCCAATCACAAAGCCATCTTCAAAGACGTCCGAATCAAGGGACTGGGAACCGGCTTTCACACCTTCGGCCTTCTTTGGACGAAAACCGGATATGAGTTTTTCATCGATGGAAAGCTCACCTGGACCGTCACCGCCAGCATGGCAAACGGGATCTGCAAAATCCCCCTCTGGGTGTACCTGTCCGATGAAATTGCGCCCTGGACCGGCGATATCACTAAGGCAAAATTGCCGGATTATTCGTATATCGATTACGTCCGAGTCTATCGGAAGTAAGCGTTACTCACTGAAAGATGGTGCCGGGGGAGGGAGTCGAACCCTCATGCCCTTGCGAGCGCCAGATTTTGAGTCTAGTGCGTCTGCCATTTCGCCACCCCGGCAACAAGATGAATCGGTACTATCTACCATATAGCCCCGGGAGTTCAATCAAAAAGCACGGAGCCCGCTTTCCGGGCGGATAGACGACGCCCAGTCTGGAGCTCCGGAGCGACGGCGCCAGGCCGCCAGAAGGGGGCGCAGGCAGGCCGGTTCGAAATTCGAGCGCGGAAGATCCTTGAGCGGCATCCATTGAAAATCCAAATGGCCTTCCTCGGATTTGGCTTCCCGGGCCGCATCCAGTCCGTCGATCTCAACCTCGAACACCAGGTTGAGCTCCACGTGCTTCCGCCCCTTCTCCCGGAACGTGTGCTCCACACACCCCAGAAAACGCTTCACCCTTGAGGTTTTTCCCAATTCCTCTTGGATTTCCCGGCAAACAGCCGTCTCAGCCCCTTCCCCGAACTCCACGTGGCCGCCCGGCAAATACACATTCGAGGCGCCCCGCCCATGGCAGACCAGCATCTTCCCCCGGCTGACAAACACGCCCCGCCCCAGTATTTCAATTCCCGGCATGACCGCCTCCCCCTGTGTTCAAAGCCGCCGCATCCATTTCCAGAACCTCTCCCGCCAGGAACAGGGACCCGGCAATGCATACCGCCCCCCCATTCTCCAGCGCCCAAGCCCGGGCCTCTCGCCTGGCAGCCGCCAGGTCCGCGGTCTCAGCGGTCAGGCCCAGCCGTCGAGCCTGGGCCGCCACCTGCCCGGGATCGGCACTGCGCGGAGTCTTCAGCCGCACGGCCCAGACCCGTTTAATCCGTTTCGCCAATGGCTTGAAAAAACCCGCCATATCCTTATCCCCGCACATCCCGCAGATCAGGCCAAGGGGCTTCCTTCCCGCCAACTCCTTCAGCGCGGCCGCCAGGACCTCGGCCGCGGCCGGATTGTGCCCGCCATCCAGAAGCGTCACGGGCGCCTTCTCGAGAATCTGCAGCCGCCCCGGCCATTGCGCCGCCTCCAGGCCCGCCTTGACGGCCTCCAAGGGAACCGGTCGATTCAACGCCGCAAAGGCTTCCTCGATCGCCGCCACGGCCAAGGCGGTATTCATCAGCTGATGGCGTCCTAACAAATTCAATCGAACCGCGCCATAACCCTGGCTTTCCGATTCGATCCGCACCTTCTGTCCATCCAGATCCTGCTTCACCCGCTCCACGCGGATGGTGTCGAGCGCGTTCACGCACCGGCATCCGCGTTCGCGGGCGGTCCGCGCCACCACGGCCTCCGCCTCGGGATCAGGCTGGGCATAGACAACGGGCCGCCCTTCCTTGATGATGCCGCACTTCTCCCCGGCAATCGCCGCGACCGTTCGCCCCAGGTACTCCATGTGCTCCAGGCTCACCGGCGCGATCACCGAAATCAGCGGCGTCACCACATTGGTCGCATCCAGCCGCCCGCCCATGCCGACCTCCACAACGCCCATCTGCACGTGGCGGCGTTGAAAATACTCGAACGCCAAGGCGGTCGTGAACTCGAAAAAGGTGGATTCCTGCCAGTCGCCCCCCGAGGCCGCCTGCCGTTCGGCTGTTTCGCCGACCTCCCAGAGCGACAGCAAATCCGCATCGGAAATGGGTTTCCCCTCGACCTGGATGCGTTCATTGAATCGAACCAGGTGCGGCGATGTGTAAAGACCGGTCCGCAAGCCGGCGTGGCGGAAGACCGACTCGAGCATGGCACAGACGGAGCCCTTGCCGTTGGTTCCGGCCACATGTACGGGCAGGAAAGAGCGTTCGGG
>CAXNFL010000061.1:0-9630 GCA_964201555.1 Kiritimatiellia bacterium | reverse complement strand
CCCGCCCGCCTGGTCGCCGAACTGGCCCGGGCCGCCGGCAGCAGCGGGGTCATCGGCGGACAGGTGGAAGACCTCCTGGCCGAAGGCGCGAAACCCTCCGCCAGCCGCCTGCGCTACATTCACAACCACAAAACGGCCGTCTTGATCGAGGCGGCGGCAAAACTCGGCGCCATCGCCTCCGGAGCGACCGAAGCCCAGATCCGGAAGGCCGGCCGCTACGGCCTGCGCCTCGGGCTCGCCTTCCAGATTGCCGACGATATCCTGAACGCCACCTCCACCCCCGAAGAGCTGGGGAAGCCGGTGGGCAGCGACAAAAGCCGCGGAAAATTGACTTATGTGGCGGTTCACGGCCTGGCGGTCTCCCGCCGGATGGCCGCCTCTTTGGTGCGCGAAGCCCGGGCCGAACTGACGGATTTGCCCGGGAATTGCGAGCCTCTCCACGCGCTGGCGGAGTACGTGGTCAGCCGGAAAAAATAAGATTCCGACAAAAACAGCTTGACCCTTTCCGCTCAACATGCAAATAACAAGGCAACCGATAACAACCCTAAGGAGGATGCATGTCAGCACCCAAAGGTCTCAAATTCTCAACCAACCACCAGTGGGTGAAGGTTAAAGCCAGCGGCAAAGTCACCGTGGGGGTGACCGATTATGCCCAGGGCCAGATGCATGATATCACTTACGTGGAGCTTCCCGAGCCGGATCCCAACCACGAGTTTTCAGCCGAGGAAGAGGTCGGCGTCCTGGAATCCAACAAGACGGCGGCCCCCTACCTGGCGCCGGTCAGCGGCATCATCACCGCGGTCAACGCCGCGCTGCTGGACAATCCGGAGCTGGTCAACAACGATCCCTACGGCGCGGGCTGGATCTTCGAGATGAAGCCCACCGATATGGGCGAAGTCGAAGACCTGATGGATCTGGACTCGTACGAGTCCTCGCTTCCCCTGGACGAAGAAGAAGATCTCTAGTGAAAACCCGGGCGCAGGCCTTTCGTTTCAATCAGCCGGTTCCGTATGCGCCGGCGGCCGAAGCGATGGAGCGTCTGGTCGATGCCCGCCTGGCGGGAACGATCCCCGACACCGTGCTGTTTCTCGAGCACCAGCCGGTGGTCACGCTGGGGAGCCGCGGCCGGGACAACTTTCTTCTCAAAACACCGCAGGAGCTGGCCGCCGAAGGCGTTCACGTGGCGCAGGCCTCCCGCGGGGGCGATGTCACCTTTCACGGGCCCGGCCAGCTGGTCCTGTATCCCATCGTGGCCCTGGGCCCCTCGGAAACCGACACGCACCGCTACCTGGCCCACCTCGAGGAGATTGCCATCCGCACCTGCGCCGATTTCAATATCCCGGCTTTCCGGGTCCTCGGCAAGACCGGCGCCTGGACAGATCAAGGCAAAATCGCCGCCATCGGCGTGCGGGTGCGCCGCTGGATCACCTCGCACGGCATGAGCTTCAACGTGTCGATCGACCTGCGCTACACCTCCTGGATCGTCCCGTGCGGCCTGGTCGGCCAGGCGGTCACCTCCCTCCAGCAGCAGCTGGGCGACGCCTGCCCCCCGCTCTCGGCCGTGCGGGAAAGCATTCGCCGGCGCTTCGCCGAAATCATGAACCGGGAGCTGGACTGGTCGGACGCGCCGCTTCCCGAAGCCCTGCAAACGCTGGCGGCCTACCGTGACTGAATCTTCCCAGCCCCCGCCGGGCCAGCCCGGCGTCATGCCCAAGGGCGTCGTCAACGCCTATTGGTTCCAGGTCTTCAATTCCACGTCATGGTCGTTCATCCTCGGCACGCCCATGCTCCTCTATTTGAAAAACCTGGGGGCCTCCGCCTCCGTCCTGGGCATCACCGTTGCCCTGATCCCCCTGTTCGGCGCGCTCCAGATTCCGGCGGCCAACTATGTCGAAAAGGCGGGCTACAAGAACTTCGTCGTGCGGGGGTGGACCTCCCGCAGCATCTTTATCCTGGGCATCGCCGTCACCGTCTTCCTGCCGCCATCCCTGCTCTCCAACAACCAGCGCATCACGCTGATCCTGCTGATGCTGGCCTGCTTTGCCGCGGCGCGCGGCATCTCCGTCTGCGGCTACCTCCCCTGGCTCACGCACCTGATCCCCGAAGCCGTGCGGGGAACCTTCATCTCCCGCGACAGCATGTGCATGTACATGGCGCTGACCGGCACCATGCTGCTGTCGAGCTGGTGGGTGGGCCTGTTTCCCTCCGCCCGCTCCTTCGGCTACCTGTTCCTGCTCAGCTACCTGGCCGCCCTGGCCAGTCTTTTCTTCCTGCGGCGGATCCCGGATGTTCAGACCGCAAAGACAAGGACGGACTCCGGCCACCCGCCCTGGAAGGAGATGATTCTCTTTCCGCCCTTCTTCCGCTTCATCCTCTTCAACGTGGTGTTCAACCTGTTTACCGCCATCAACGGCGTCTTGTGGGTTCCGTTCATGAAAGACGGCTACCAGGCGTCCGGCAGCCTGGTGCTGGGCCTGGCGGCCTACGCCAGCATCCTGGGAGCGCTCGTCGCGCTGATGACAGGGCCCCTCATCGACCGGACCGGAAGCCGCCCGATGATGGCCTTCTCGAGCCTCCTGATCCTGCTTTCCCAGGCCTGCTGGATGGCCCTCGCGGCGGGCGCGCTGCCCCATCACCCGGTCGTGCCCTTTGCCATCGTGTCGCTCAGCTCCATGGGCTACCCCCTGCTGGGCCTGGCCGCCACGCGCCTGCTCATGGGGCTGGTCCCCAGCACCGGACGAAGCCACTTTTTCGCCATCTCCAGCGTTTCGATCAGCCTCACCCTCGGCATCATGCCGATCCTGTGGGGGTTGGGCCTCGACGGGCTCGGGCGCGCCCTCGGAAGCGGAATCACGGCCCTGCCGAATTGGACCTGGAACAGGTACAGCCTCCTGTACGCGGTCCTGCTCATGGGCACCCTGTTCGCCCAGTTTTTCAGGCAGCGGCTGGATGAGCCGAAAGCCATGTCCAACGATGAGTTCCTGCACCTGCTCCTGGTCCGGTCGCCGGGCCGCCTGATGGAGCGCGCGCTGGCCTCCATCCGCCGGTTCCTGCCTCCGGTCTGACAACGCTAGGCGGGCCAGTCCAGAGCATACGCGCTGCGGAAAAGCCGGTCGGCGCCGGTCACGGGATCCCGGAACGCCACCTCGCGGGCGATCAGCTGCAAGGGGTTCACGAAGTCCACCTTGGGCTCGGGCTGCAAATCCGGATAGAGCCAATCGTGGCCGATCGGCGCCCCGATTCGCGCCATATGAAGGCGGATCTGGTGCTGCTTGCCCGTCAGCGGCTCGATTCCGAACCGCCCCCAGGCGCCGCGGGTTTCCTCCAGCCGGATCCGGGTTCGCGCATTCACGATCCCCTCCGTCTCCTTCATGCGGAACCAGGGCTCCCCTTTTTCAATCCGGCTCTCCACCTGCCACTCGCGCTGCGGGCCGGGGGGCAAGGCGCCCAGCGCCTCATACCGCTTTCCGGCCTCCCCGCGCATAAACAGCCCCGAATAGGCGGCCCGGGTGGAAACATCCTTTGAGAAAAGCACCACGCCGGCTGTTTCGCGATCCAGCCGATGGAGCGGAATCAGCCGGGCGCAACCGGTTTTGCGCATCAGGCGATAGAGCAGGCACTCGTTCACCCACGGGCCCGATGGCGTGACCGGGACAAAATGCGGCTTATCGGCCACGAGCAGCCGCTCATCCTGGTAGAGGATCGTCTCCTCAAAGGGAATCGCCGCCTCCACCGCCACCTCGCGCCAGTAGCGGATGCGGCATTGGCCGGGAATCCGCCAGCCGCCCGCCAGGGGCGCGCCCCGCTCGTCCGTCACCGCGCCCGCCTCCAGCCTCCGCTGCCACTCCGCCCGGCCGATCTGAGGAAAACGCTCGTCCAGGAAATCCAGCAGCAGCCGGCCGGCCGCCGCTTCCGGCGCCGTC
The DNA here is from genome assembly GCA_964201555.1 of Kiritimatiellia bacterium. Classification (GTDB taxonomy): domain Bacteria; phylum Verrucomicrobiota; class Kiritimatiellia; order CAIKKV01; family CAIKKV01; genus CAIKKV01. Next base: position 5,707 of record CAXNFL010000061.1, on the reverse strand, counting down.
ACGGTCGACTCCTGCGGCGCGCGACTGGATAAACTTTCACTCATCAATCTTACTTTACCACTCCTTGACCTATCCGGTCCACCTTGTCCACAAGGCCACCCTGTCCACAAGGTCCACACCCACCTCAACGCCCGCAAAAAACTTGATTTCGGACTTATCTGTGTTACTTTGAATCGTTTTTTCAAGGAGATTCCCATGGCACGCATCACCTTCATCGGCGCCGGCAGTTTCGGATTCACCCGCGGACTCGTCCGCGACGTTCTCACCTTCCCCCTGCTCCGCGACGCCACCCTCGTCCTCATGGACATCGACAAGGAACGCCTTGAGTTCGCCCGCAAAGCCTGCGAGGCCATCATCGCCCAGGGCAACTACCCCGCCAAGGTGGTGACCACCCTGAACCGCCGCGAAGCCCTGAAGGGCGCCGACGCGGTCCTTTGCACCATCCTGAACGGCGGCGTGGACGTCTGGCAGCACGACATCCTGATCCCCAAGAAGTACGGCGTGGATACGAACGTCGGGGACACCCGCGGCGTCAGCGGCGTCTTCCGCGCCCTGCGCACCATTCCGGTGATGGTCTCCATCGTCAAGGATATGGAGGAGTGCTGCCCCAACGCCATCCTGCTGAACTACACGAATCCCATGGCCATGCTCTGCCGGGCCATGCAGCGCGAGTCGTTCATCAAGACCACGGGCCTCTGCCACAGCGTGCAGGGCACGGCCGAGATGCTGGCCAAGTGGATCAAGGCCGACATGAAGGATGTCACCTACACCTGCGCGGGCATCAATCACCAGGCCTTCTACCTCGACTTCAAGGTCAAGGGCAAGGACGCCTATCCCCGCATCCACAAGGCCATCACGACCGACAAGAAGGTCTACAACGAGGAGCTGGTGCGCAACGAGATGTACCTGGCTCTCGACTACTATGTCACCGAGTCGAGCGGCCACAACTCCGAGTACAACTGGTGGTTCCGCAAGCGCCCGGACCTGATCAAGAAATACTGCACCACCGGCACGGGCTGGAATCCCGGCCACTACGCCTACATCCTGGACTGCTACCGCAAGGCCGCGAAGACCTGGAAAAAGAGCGCCAAGGACTGGTTCAAGAAGGGCGCGCCCATCAATCTGGAGCGCGGCCACGAATACGCGGCCTATATCATCAACGCCTGGATGGGCGGCGAGCTTTACTCGTTCAGCGGCAATGTGGCCAACACCAAGCTGATCGACAACCTGAAGGAAGGCTGCTGCGTGGAAGTGCCGGTGCTCGTCGACCGCCGCGGCTTCAGCCCCATCCACGTGGGCGCCCTGCCGCCCCAGCTGGCGGCCCTCAACCAGGTCAGCGTGTCGGTGGAGGAAATGGCCGTCGAGGCCGCCCTGACCGGCGATCCGCGCCTCGTCTACCAGGCGGTCTGCTTCGATCCGCTCTCCGCCGCCGTGCTCTCGCTGGCCGAGATCAAAAAGATGGTCCAGGAGATGCTCATCAAGAACAAGGCCTACCTGCCCCGGTTCAAGAAGCTGCAGGTCTAATTCCCGCTCAATGCCCGAAAGTTTCAGCATAGGACCTATACGTCCTATAGGTCCTATGGCTGAACCATCCTCTGTTTTTTCCCGCCTATTTGCGCATCAGCGTCGCCACGGCCACGCCCACGCTCACCGACACGTTCAGCGAGGCCCCCGGCCAGACGCCGGGAATGGTGACCAGGCACGAGCAGGCCTTGCGCACCGCCGTCGACATCCCCTCGTTCTCGTTGCCAAACACAAGACAGGCGGGCTGGGGCATCGGCGCCGCGCCGAGCTGCTTGTCCGCATCCGTCTCCAGCCCGATCACGGCCAGCCCCTTCTCCTTCAAAACCTCCAGGCAGGGGGCCAGATGCAGGGTGGCAAAGACGCTGATCCGCTCGGCTCCGCCCTCGGCCATGCGCAGGAAGGCGCTGCTCATGCGGACGCCCGGCTCCTGCCCGCCCATGATGAGCCCCTCGATGCCGAAGAAGGCGCACGTGCGGACAATGGCGCCCAGGTTGTGCGGATTCTCCACGCGGTCCACCGCCACCCAGTTCGTTCCGGGCCGCAGGCTTTCCTCGGCAAAACGCCGGAGCAGGCGCGGCCGCACCTCCATCACCACGCCCTCGTGATGCATGCCGCCCGCCACGCGAACCAGCTCCTCATCCTTCAGCTCCCGGTAAACCCGCCGCTGGGAGGCCGCCCACTTCAACATCGGCGCCAGGGCGCGCAGCCGGTCAGCCCGGTAAAAAATCCGGATAATATCGTCCCTGCGAGCCTCGTAAATAGCCCGGCAGGTCCGGAATCCATACACCGCTTGCTCTTCTTCGCGCTCGCGCTCGTCGCTCATACTTCCGCCTTTTCTTCCGCTCCGCCCGGCTCCAACATCCGCTCCGCCCGATAGGACGACCGAACCAGGGGCGCCGAGGCCACACCTGTAAAACCAATTTCCAACGCCTTGCGCCCGAAGGCCTCAAATTGTTCCGGGGTGACAAACCGCTCCACCGCCGCGTGCGATGGCGAGGGCGCCAGGTACTGGCCGATGGTCAGGAACACCACCCCCGCCGCCCGCAAATCCCTCATCGCCTCTTCAATCTCCTCATCCGTCTCCCCCAGCCCCACCATGAGCCCCGACTTCACCCGCACGGTCATCCTCCCCCGCCAGGCCGCCGCCGCCTTCAGGACGCCCAGGGAGCGCTCATACTCCGCCTGCGGCCGGATGACCGCCTGGAGCCGCCGCACGGTCTCCAGATTGTGGTTCAACACATCCGGATGCGCTTCCAGCACGGTGCCCAGAAGCGCCGCCTCGCCCTTGAAATCGGGGATCAGCACTTCCACCGAGGCTTCGGGCAGGCTCGCCCGCAATGCCAGAATGGTCTGCGCGAAGATCGCCGCCCCGCCATCAGGCAGGTCGTCGCGCGTCACGCTGGTCACCACCACATGCTTCAACTTCATCTTGGCGGCGGCCTCGGCCACCCGGGCGGGCTCGCCCTCGTCCACCGGAGCCGGCCGGCCGTGCCCCACCGCGCAGAAACGGCAGTTGCGCGTGCAGGTGTCGCCCAGGATCATGAACGTGGCCGTGCCCCGGCCGAAGCATTCATGCTGATTGGGGCATTGCGCGCCCTGGCACACGGTGTTGAGCCGGCCGCTTTCCAGAATATGGTGCACGGCCGCCGCATCGTCATTGTGCGACAGCCTCACTCGTATCCATGGGGGTAAACGTGCCATAGCCGCTAGAATAGCATGCCAAGGAAGAAACCGGTATCGGAATCAGAAGCTGGATCGACGTCAGTTCGTTTCCTGTTCACCCGCCACACTTCTCTTTCCTGTATGAGGATCACTCCACACCTTTACAGAACGTTACCCTGCGATGCAGGGAAACGAGGGACTGCGCAACTATATTATAATAATCAATAGACGATGCCGACTGTAGATAGTATATTTAATGATAATAAAGGAGGCCATAATGAAGCAAATTGTGGTGCTAGCGCTGATTCTCGTTTCAACGGCGTGCGTGTCCGCGCAGCCCCAGATCGCAAAAATAGAAATGGAACAGCAGGCGGAGCTCCAGTCTTTGCGGGCTAACTACGAAAAGCAAATCCAGACCATCAACAACAAAGCCCTCACCCGTCTCAAGATGCTTCTGCCCTCTCTTTCAGAAAAATCTGGTGAAACAGATCGTTTGCGCGATCTCATCTTCAGCCTCGAGTCCGCCTCCGCGAAAGCCGGGGCCTTGCGCTATACCGACTTCGCAATGACCGGCAATTGGATGCTCAAGGATCGAACGTTCACCGGCCGAGACGGCTTTCTCATTCTGCGTTTGCCGGACAAGTTCGAGTCCATCATCTTTAAGGCTGAAATAGAGTCCAGCAACGACTTCGCCTTCCTCCTGACAGAGCAGAGCGTGGATTTCAAATACGGAATCACCGCCTACCTGGGCGGTGGCAATAACAGCAGATGCGCCGCCAGTATCAATGGAAACGAGATTCCCGAATCTGTCGTCAACAAAGGCATGCCGCCCGGAAAATGGCCGTGCGAGGTCAGCTACAACGGCCGAACCCTGAAAGTCATCATCGACAAGAAGACGGTGATGTCCTGCAATGCGACTTTACCGAACCGGGCCAGCCCGAAATTCCTCTGCATTTTTTCAGGCTGGGGGGGCATCGCTACCGTGTCAGATCCGGTCGTTGAAGCCCGATGAACGGGGGCCCCGGAAAGCCACGCGTGAAGAGGATGTCTCATTCAGATCAGCGCAGAGCACGGTGAACCCGCGGAAGATCTTGGAGGTGGTCGCCGCATGCTGGAAAATGAGCATGCCAGTCTTTCTTCAGCGAAGACGGGGTTGCCAGGCAAAGGGGACCGCAGCATGGATGATGGAGAACTATGCCGGCATGGCTCGGCGCGCCATCGGTCCTCTGCTTGGCATCCAAAGCGGGACGGGCGTGGGCTATCAGATCCATCAGGCGATGGAGCGCGTCAAAACCGATCCCCAATTTGCCAGAGACGTGCAGAAAATTGAGCAAGCCCTTGTCAAAGAGGAGCCTCGATAGGCTTATTCTCTATTATTAGGTCTGACACCTCGGGCGGGGTTAGCCCACTCGACTGGGGGATCCTTCCGCCAGCGAACGCGACACGCTCACGGCTAAATTATCCGCATGATCGCTGATGCGCTCGAGGATTCTCAGCGTCTCGGTGAAAATCACATCCGCCTCGGGCTGGCAGCCGCCTTGTTCCAGGCGATGGATGTGCGCCAGGCGTGTCCGGCCATACATCCTGTCGAACTCGCTTTCCAAGCGGCAGACTTCATCGGCTTTTTTCGCATCGTCCTCGGCAAAGGCCTGGATGGCCATTAAATACGTCTGGTGCGCATGGCTCCACAGGTGTTGCAGGTCTTCGATGGCCGCGGCGGTGAACTCCACCTTGTTTTCGATCCGTTCCTGAGCAAACTCGGCGATATCTTCCGCCATATCCCCAACGCGTTCGATGTCGATGAGCAGGTTTTTGATCTGGAAACAACGCCGCTGCTGCGCAAGGGTCAAATCCTTGTTCATGAGCATATTGGTAAAGTTCGAGAGCTCCTTGTTGATCGGGTCAACCTGATCTTGCTCCTGCGACAAAACGCTTTGGATCCTCGTTTCGCCCAGGCTGATCAGCGCCACGCAGCTGTCCTGCATCATCTGTGCGGTGATGTTCCCCACCCGGGTCAATTCCCGGGCCGCCTGGGTCAGCGCAACGGAGGGGACGCTGTACTGCATTTCGTCGATAAAAGCGGTGACTTTGACTTTTTCAGGGACTCGGGAGACGGGCGTCAGCCACTCGGATAGCTGGGCGATTTGTTTGACAAACGGGACCAGGAGCACACTCACCAACACATTGAATATCGTATGCGCGTTCGCGATCTGCCGGGCAAGTTCGGTCGAGGTGGAGGCGACAATATGGCTGTAAAATTGAATGAATGGCATAAAGAGCAATACGCCGAATACATTGATCAGGATCTGGGCGATGGAGGCTTGGCGGGCGGTGCGCGCCTGCCCCAGGGACGCCACAAAACCGGTGACGCATGAGCCGATATTGGCCCCGAGAATGATTCCGATGGCGCCCTCGAGCGTGATCGCCTGGTTGAGCCCCATCGCCACCGCCATGCTGGTCACCGCCGTGCTGCTCTGGGTGATCGCCGTCACGATCAACCCCGCAATGATGCCCACGAAGG
>CAXNFL010000060.1:0-9689 GCA_964201555.1 Kiritimatiellia bacterium | reverse complement strand
ACCCGGGAGGGCGAGGTTCCACCCGAGCCTGTTGCCGATTGCTTGCGCCTTGAGGCCGGGGTGGAACCCGGCCCTCCCAAGACGAAGCCAGGAAGAGATCGCGTTTATTTTCGTATTTTCGTGCCTTCGCGTGATGGAGTCTCTACAGTTTCCCGTGCGCGGAGCGCCCGGGCCACCTATGACAATCCCACGTTCACGCTTCTCTTCTCCGCGTCTCCGCGTGAGGGAGCTCTTTCCGCCACACACCCGGGAGGGCGAGGTTCCACCCGAGCCTGTTACAATTGCTTGCGCCTTGAGGCCGGGGTGTAACCCGGCCCTCCCATGACAAACACATGACCGACAACCGTGTTTAACTTCGTGTTTTCGTGCCTTCGTGTGATGGCGCCTTAACCTACATGAGCGGCACTTCAAAGCCGATCATCGTCCAGCGGCCGGGCTGCTCCACGCCGGGCAGCTCCATGTAATCCTCGTCGAAGAGGTTCTGCACACGCACGGTGAGGAACAGGTTGGGACCCAGGGCCACGCGGCTGCGCCAGTCGGCCACCACGGCATCGTCCAGCTTCACCTCGTTCATGGCATCGGCATAGCGGGCGTCCGAGTAGCGCGCATGGAAGCCATGCGTGGAGCCGGCGGCCGTCCGGTATTCCACGCCGGCCGTCGATTTCCAGGGCGCCAGGAAGGCGATGCGGTTCCCCTCGGCTTCCGGCCTGTAGAACTCGTCATACGTCCCCTCGGTATAGGTCAGCGTGGCGTAGGTGCTGAATCCGCGGGGCAGCGTCCAGCGCACCTCGGCCTCGCTTCCGTAAATCGTGCTGCGCGTGGCGTTGAAGTTGCGGAACGTGCCGTCCGGCGCCATCAGGAAGTCGAAGGAATCCTCCAGATCCTGGTAAAAGCCGGTCACCTGGAGGGACAGGCTCGCCTCGGGGCGCACGCGGAACCCGAGCTCGTACGCGGTGACGGTTTCCGGGTCGAGATCCGGGTTGCCGATGAACGCCATGCCCTGGTACACCACTTTCACGTAGCGGTCCGAGAGCGACGGCGCCAGGTGCGCCTGGTTCACGGAAGCGAACACTTCGGCGTCGTCGGTCAGGCCGACCACCAAGCCCGCGCGGGGGCTCCAGAATCCGCTGTAGTCGGCCGCATAATCATACCGCAGCCCGAACGTGAAGCGGCAGATCCCGGCTTCCAGCTCGTCCTGGGCAAAGACGGCGGAGTTGTCGGTGCTCTTGTCGATCAGCTGGCCCATGTCGGAAATGTCCACCGAGTCCTGCCGCAGCTCGGCGCCGGCGGTCACCCGGTTCCGGGCCCCCACCCAGCGGGACGCCTGACCCTCGGCGCCCAGCGTCTGCATGTCGTAGCGGCCGGTCATGGGGAAAAACCACTTGTAGGTTTCGTCGTCCGCATTGCGGTAGACCCGCGCCACGGTGTCCCAGTCGGCGGCGCTGTCATCCGACCACCGGTAATCCGCCTGCTGGTAATCCTTGCGGGAAACGCGGTCGCTGCTGGCATCGCGGCCCTCGCCGTCGGTGGCGCCCGTGTAAAGACGCAGCGTTCCGGCCTCGCCCAGGTTCAGCCCCACGTTGCCGTCGCCGGAAACGGCCGTCCAATCCTGCGGCCGGCCATCCTCGTTCTTCAGGTAACCGCCGGTGACCTGATGGGCCAGGGCCACGCCGTAATCGAGGTTGCCGGCCGCGGCCCCCTGCTCCAGCCGGTATTCCTGCGTGTCGAAATCGCCGAAGGCGGCGGCGAGGACGCCATACGGATGGCCGGGGGTGGCGTGACGGGAGAACAGCTGGATGACGCCGCCCTCGGCGTTGGAGCCATAGAGCGCGGAGGCGGGCCCCCGCACGACTTCAATGCGCTCGATTCCATAGATCGGAAGGAGGCCGAACTCCACATTGCCCTGGAAGGGATCGTTCAGCCGCCGGCCGTCCTTCATCACCAGGACGCGCTGGGATTGATAGCCGCTCGTCATGCCGCGCATATTCAGGCGAACGGGCTGACCCGGCAGCCCGCTTCCTTGCAGATCCATCCCGGCCAGATCACGGAAGGCGGAGTCCACCGTCATCGCGCCGGACTCCGCAAGTGCGGCGCCGTCCAGGACGGCCACCGAAGCCGGCACCGCGGTGATGGGCTGGGCGATCCGACTGGCGGTGACCACGATGTTGGTGGTGGGCGCCGCAACCAGCCGCATTCCCGCACAGGCGATGAGACCCGCCATCAAAAGAAGTTTTAAATTTTTCATAATTACGAATGATAGCGAAAACGAGTCGAACATTGTTCACTATTTTGTCACTTTTTTCGGCTTTTCGCTTTACAGTGTAACAATGTTGCTGGTATTTTAATATTCTGACACGAGAAAAAATCAAGGGATCATGAACGCAAAATCATCACGTCTGACCATGCAACAAGTCGCGGAGCAGCTTGAGCTGAGCCGCATGACCGTTTCTTCCGTCATCAACGGTTTGGCCCGGGAGCGCGGCGTCAAAAAAGAAACCGAGCAGCGCGTGCGCGAATTTCTCAAGAAAATCGGCTATGTGCCCTCAATCTATGCGCGCCGGCTTCGCAAGAAGGACGTGCCGACCATCGGCGTGCTTCATTCCGGATTCCTGATGAGCCATCTGCTCGACGCCTATCAGCAGCTGACCAATGCGCTGATCAGCCAGGACAGCGCGGTGGACATCGTGGCGCTTCCCCGCCCGGAGAGCCGGGAAGGCCTCGAGGATTTCGTCGGCCGCGGCGTGCCCGCCCTGCTCTGGATCCAGAACGCCAAGGAATCCGCCATCCAGCACGAGCGGATCGGCGATCTGTTTCCCTACCTGGCGCAGTTCGAGAAAGTGGTCATCTACAATCACACGCCCGCCTCCCCGGAAATCGAAGCGCGCATGGACGAGCTGGGCATCCACCGGATCGTGATCGACCGGCCCTCCGCCAACCGGATAGCCGCGACCTTTCTGGCCGGACTGGGCCACAAGATCCTGGCGCTGCCGGATGCGGAAGTGGGCACCCTCAAGGACAACCACAGCCGCGATCGCGCCGAGTTCGCAAAAGCCGGGATCCCGCAAGTAATCGGATTGAGGGAGCCGGGAGCCGAGATGCGCGGCACGCCCGAGGGCGGCCGCGCCCTTGCCGAACGGGTCGCCAAGGCCGTGCGCGAGCAGGGCGTCACCGCCTGCTGGGTCTATGACGACGAGGCCGCCGGCTATATGATGCATTCCCTGGCCGAGCTGGGCGTTCGCGTGCCGGATGAGCTCACCGTGCTGGGCTTCGACGGGCTGGTTATCGGCGAGGCCTTCTGCCCGCCGCTGACCACGATTGCCGTTCCGGTGGACCGGATGGTAGCCAAGGTCTGCGAGCTCCTGGCCGCGTCCAACGACTCTTCCGGCGAGCTCTCCCACGTTTTCAAGCCGGTCCTTCTCGAGCGGAAGAGTCACGGCTCCGCGCCAAAATCCTGATCGGGAAAGCGTCATGCCACTCACCTCGATCTGCGTCTATTCCGGCTCCAGCTGGGGCGCGCGTCCCTCCTATTCCGCGGCCGCCCGCGAGCTGGGCAGCGCCCTGGCGGCCCGCGGCATCCGCCTGGTCACCGGGGCGGGCTCGGTGGGCCTGATGAACGAGGTGGCGGAGAGCGCGCTGGGTGCCGGCGGAGTGGTGTGGGGCGTGATTCCCGAACAGCTGACCGGGAAGAACGTCCAGCACATGGGGCTGACCCGCACCTTCGTGACCGGCTCCATGCATGAGCGGAAGCAGAAGATGTTCGAGCTGGCCGACGCCTTCATCGCCCTCCCCGGCGGGCTCGGCACCCTGGATGAAATGTTTGAGATGCTCACCTGGGGCCAGCTTAACCTGCACGTCAAGCCGTGCGGCTTCCTGAATGTGGAGGGCTATTTCGACCCCCTCCTGGCCTTTCTGGATCACGCCGTGACGGAGCAGTTCATCTCGCCCGCCCACCGGGCCATGATCATGACCGGCACGAGCCCGGCCGACCTCTTCGCCCAGTTCGAGGGCTACCAGCCGCCGGACCTGCAGAAATGGCTCCGCACCCTCGCCCCGCCGACATGATTGACCGCCGCACTCAGTGCGGCGCTACACAATCCCAAGCGCAAAGCGTGTAGCGCGGCACTGTGTGCTGCGGAATCGAGTCTCAGATAGAGCTAAATACCGCGCAAGACGCCGACAAAGGGGCAGTTGCGGTAAAGGCCCTTGTAATCCAGCCCGAAGCCGGTCAGCCAGACATTGGAAACCGGCAGCAGCGCCTCATCGGCCTCATAGGCCACCTGCCGGGCCTCCTTCTTGTCAAACAGCACCATGGACCGCACGCTGGCGGCCCCCTGCCGCTCGAACTCCCGGTGAAAGCGGCGCAGGGTCCGCCCCGTGTCCAGGATGTCATCGACCAACAGCACATGGCGGCCCTTGACCGAAAAGCCGGTATCGCCGCGCTTCCGCACGCGCCCCGTGGACTGGAGGCCATTCCCATAGCTGGATGCCTGGATGAACTCGATCTCCAGCGGCACGGTCATCGCCTGGGTCAGGTGGGCCATGAAATAGATCCCGCCCTTGAGGATGCCGACGACCAGCGGCGTCCGGCCGGCATAGTCGCGCGAGGCCTTTCGGGCGCCCCGGCGGATGGCCGCCCGGATGGCCGGCTCACGATATAGAATCTGGGCAAAATCACGTTCCATGCAGACTCCTCAGGCGGATGCGGGCTTCGGCGCCTTCACCCGCAACAGCAGCAGGAAGGCCAGGCTGGCAAAGCCCGCGCCAACCCCGAACGGCACCAGGGGGTTTCCGCTCCACTGCCACAGCGCGCCAAAGAGCCAGCTCGCGGGGAGCGCCGCGACGCCCACGGCCGCGTTGTAGAAGCCATAGGCCGTGCCGCGCAGCTCCAGCGGAACCAGCTCAGCCACGAACGCCCGCTCGGAGCCCTCGGTCACCGCCGAAAACAGGCCGTAAAACAGGAAGATGGCCCACATCTGCCAGGGGGCGGAGGCCAGCCCGAACAGGATGTAGCTGAGCGCGTAAATCGCCCAGCCGATGCCGATCAGGGTCTTGCGGCCATACCGGTCGGAAAGTCCCCCGCCGTGGGTGGACAGGAGCGTTTTAACGCCGTGGAAGGCCGCCCAGATGAGCGGCACCTGCCATTGCGGCAGGCCCACGTCCACCGCGCGCAGGACCAGGAAGGCGTCCGAGGAGTTTCCGAGCGTGAAGACCGTCACGGCGCCGAGGTAAAGCCGGAACCGGCTGTCCAGCTTCCGCAGGGACGCCCGGTTGATCGCCACGGGCTTGCCGGCCAGCGACACATCCCCCTCCTCCGTGATGAACTTCCAGATGATGAACGGCACCAGCAGGCCCGGCACGGCGGCCAGCAGGAAGACCCAGCGCAGCGCCTTGTCCGCCCCGAAGTCCAGCTGCTCCTTGAACACCCAGAGCAGCCCCGCGGCCACAAGGGGGCCGATGAACGCCCCCGCATGGTCCATGGCCCGCTGGAACCCGAAGGCGCGGCCCCGGTCCGCCGGGGCGGTGCACCCGGCGATCAGGGCGTCGCGCGGGCTGGCGCGGATCCCCTTGCCCACGCGGTCGGCCAGCCGGACCGCCAGCACGTGCCAGGGGGCCAGGGCCAGGGCGATGAGCGGGCGGGTGAGCGCCGAGATCGTGTACCCGGCGAACATGAAAATCTTGCGCTGCCGCCAGCGGTCGGAATAGTAGCCGGTGGTCAGCTTCAGCAGGCTGGCGGTCGTTTCCGCCGCCCCCTCGATCAGCCCGATGAAGGCCGTGCCCGCCCCGAGCACCGTTTTCAGGAACAGCGGCAGCAGGGGCATGATCATGTCGGAGGAGAAGTCGGTGAACAGGCTCACCCAGCCGGCGGCAATGACCGTGCGATGCAGCTTCGCCATGCCTCAGCCCCCCCTGATTTCCACGCGCTTCGCATAGGGCTTCATCAGCTCCCGAAGCGCCTCCAGGCGGGCGGCCGACGTGCGCGGCATCGTTCGGAAGGCCTCGCCGGGCAGGGTGTCGCGCGGCACAAAGGCCTGCATCTGGTAGCGCGAGGCGCCGTCGATCAGCGCGCCGATCCGGTGCATCATGGCGTCGGTGTGGAACGACTCGATGATCGTGGTGCGCAGCAGGCCGCGGTCGCCCATGGCCTTGACGAGCCCGACCGACTCGCGGATCTTCTCCGTGTCGGCCCAGCCCACCGCTTCCGGATACTCCTCCAGGGACGCTTTCACGTCCATGGCCAGGCAGTCCATGTCGGGGATCCGCTGCCGGAGAATATCGGGATGGCTGCCGTTGGAGTCGACTTTCACGGCCAGGCCGCGCTCCTTGAAAAACCGGATCAGCTCCCCCAGGTCGGGCGAAAGCACGGGCTCGCCGCCCGTGATCGCCGCCCCCGTGACCCAGTTCTCCTTGAAATGGCGGCAGGCCTCCTCCAGCTTCTCCCAGGGAAGGCCCGGCTTCTCCCGCCCCATGAGCGAGGCGTTGTGGCAGAAGCCGCAGTGGAAATTGCAGCCGCTCGTGAAGAACACGGCGGCCAGGCGGCCCGGAAAATCAACCATCGAAGGCTGGCGGAGGTAGGCGAAAACCGGTGACAGCGGGGCGGTCATGCCATGCGGTCGCGGACTTCAGCCAGCACCGATTCGATCATCGGCTTGGTGATGACGCCCTTGCCCACGTCGCTGTAATCCGTCTGGATGCCCATGAACTGGTACAGGCGCGAGTGCTTGCACAGCTCGTCGGCCTTGCCGGGCTCCGGGTTGGCCACGGGCTCGTAGGCCTGGGTTTCGGGATTCCAGCTCATGACCAGGAACGCGGGAATCCGCTGGGGATTGACGCACTCGGACTTGCAGAACTCGACGATGCCGTCGAGCGTCTCCACGTCGCAGTACTCCTTGACGAAGTGGGACTTCCACTCGTCGCGCTCGAGAAGCTCGTCGAGGCGGGACTGAAGCACCTTGCACTTCACGCACCCCATCTTGCCGAACACGATAATCTTCATTTTAGGATCGCTCATGGACTGCTCCGGTTACTGGGGTTTCGCCTTTTTCCGACGGGCGGGCGCCTTCTCCGGCTCGCCGGTCACGAGGCCGTCCCCCTCGGCGGACGCCTGCTCCACCGCGTACTGGCCGCGCTGGCGGGCCACCAGCTCCCCGTACCGCTTCGACTTGTTCCAGTTCTGGATCTTGCTGAAATAGCCGACCACCCGGGTCTCGCCCACGATGTTGTCGGACCCGCAGTGGCGGCACTTCTCCTGCAGGCCGCGATCGCTCTTGTAGCACGCGTTGCAGTAGGTGAACTCGGGCGAGATCGTCACCTGGGCCGACTGGGTGCGGTGAAACACCTCGGTGATCAGCGTGGCGATCGAATCCGGGCAGGGCTGCTGCTCGCCCACGAAGGCGTGGATGATGGCGCCCGACTCGATGATGCTGTGGAAGAGGCTCTGCTTGCGGATGCGCTCGACCAGGCTGACCGGCGCCTCGGCCGACAGGTGGATCGAGTTCGTGTAGTAGGCCACGTCCTCGCTGGCCCCCTTGATCACATCCTTCGCCTCGTCGTGGAAGTAGGTCAGGTCGGCCTTGGCCAGGCGGCGGGCGGCGCTCTCCGCGGGCGACTCCTCGAGCGTCAGCTTGATGCCGTGCTTCTTGGACAGCTTCTTGGCTTTCAGGTACATGTGGGCGCAGATGCGCAGGCCCAGGTCCATCGCCCGGTCGCTGTCGTGAAGCTCCTCGCCGGTCAGGAACTTGACCGCGTCGTTCAGGCCGATGAGGCCGAGAATGTAGGTGCAGTTCTCGAGCGACACATAGGGCTTGCCGTCGCAGGCGTCCTTGCCGATCTGGTAGAGGGGCCACCCCGGGCCGCTCATGAGCTGCCGGACCTTGGCCTGCTTCTGCAGGTGGGCCTCGACCGCCAGGTCCATCGTGTCTTCCAGCTCCTCGCACAGCCCCTCGACGGTGCGCTTGCCGGCCCGCGAGGCGCGGTAGGCCGCCTGCGGAATGTTGACCGTGACGTTCTGGAAGCCGCAGAAGCGCAGGGACTCGGGATGCAGGAGCATCCGGTTGTCGCTGATCGTCGTGCGCAGGCGGCAGCAGGCCGAGAGCGTCACCTCGTCGCGGTCGAAGATGAAATACGCCGACCCGTTGCGGCTGGAGAGCGCGCAGGCCTTCATGAAGATCTTGTGCTGCTCGGGATCCTCGAAGGTCTCCTCGCTGACATGGAAGTCGCATTTCGGGAACTCGAACACGCGGCCGTGGCGGTCGCCATCGCCCCACACCTCGAGGAGCGCCTCGGCGAAGCGGCGGGTTTCCTTCTCGTAATCCCCGTACACGACAATGGCCTCGCCGCGGTCCGCCAGGTCCTTGCGGACCGCCTCGTCATAGGCCAGGCCCTTCGCGCCATCGGCCAGCTCGCGCAGCACCAGGCGGCGGGAGCCGTCGGCCTCGCGCACGAACAGGTCCATCAGGCGGTTGCCCGTGGCGTCCTTGTCCTCGCGCAGCACATCCTCGAGCTCCACCTTCCTGCCATCGGCGCGGCGCAGCATGTAGTGGCCGCCGGGCCCCACGGCCGGCACGGTCTTCATGTACTTGGGCACGCCCGTGTGGATGTTGAAGTCGAGGAACAGCGTCTGCCCGCCGCGGGAGAAGGCGTTCTGCGAGCCGTTGAAGATCAGCTCCTGGGCGATCTGCTTGTACTCGCGGTCGCTCAGCCCCTCCAGGTACGGCCCGTACATGATGTTGATGTAGGCCAGGCCGAGGGCGCCGGCGTAGTTGGCCTGCATCGAGGCCAGGAAGGTGTTGATGTGCCCCGTCAGCACGGAGGCGCTGCGCGCGGGCTTCGACTCGGTGTTGAGGTTGGCCAGGCCGCGCAGGCCGTACTTCTTGACGTATTCCACGGAGTGCGAGGAGCAGTAGACGCGGTGCGGGTAGCCCAGGTCGTGCAGGTGGATGGCGCCGGTGTCGTGCGCGCGCTTGACCTCCTGGGAGAAGATCGTGTCCAGCGCCCACTGCTTGAGCACCAGCTCGGCGATGCCGAGGTTCACGGCCTCGGGGTTGTTGTTCACGATGTTGCTGTTCTCGTTCGACTTCGTGAACATCAGCTTTTCGATGAGATCCTTCGGAATCGCGTAGAGCGACAGGTCCCGCAGCTGCGCGTGGTGATCGCGCTCTTCCAGCTCGTTGTTCACCATGGCCCGGATGAGAGCCGTGTTGATGGTCTTCATCTGGCTTGAAATGATGCGGTTTTCCACCGCTTTGGCGATGCTCTCGGCCACATCCAGGGACAGGTCCGTCTTCTCAACGAGCTGCTTGACGATGCGGGCGCGATCCCACGGCAGCGTCTCGTTGCGGGAGGTGGATTCGACGAGCAGCAGGCTCGCGTCGGTCACGTCCACGGGGGCCTTCTCCGAGGCGGCGTGCGGGTCGCGCACGCGGATGCGCTGGCGGGCTACCTCGCGCTGCTTGCGGTAGCGCTTATACGCCGCCACCACGGATGTCTGCCCGGCCTCGGACATCACGATTTCCACCAGGTCCTGGACGTCCTCAATCTGCGGAATCCGCTTGGCCTTGTCGTCGGGATAGACGTAATACTCGCTCTGGGGCATGTCCAGCTGCCGCAGCACCTCGTCCGTGACCCGCTGCGGCAACGTGTGATCGAACGGCGTGTCCCCCTTGCGCGAGACCTCCTCCGCCGCCCGCTGG
>CAXNFL010000059.1:0-9879 GCA_964201555.1 Kiritimatiellia bacterium | reverse complement strand
ACCGGCCGCTTTGCCGCCGCGGGCTCGCGGGAGCCGCCCTCTTGCGGAAGAAACGCGGGATCGTCGAAAATTGCCTTCCCTCCCAACCCCTCCTCCTCCTCGTCCAGCGCCATCAGGAGGGCGGCCGGATTCAGCAGCCCCGGCGGCATCGCCACGGCGCCGGCTTCCACCTGTGACTTCACAACCGTCACTTCCCGCACCGTGCGTTCAATCGTCTTGCCGGGATCCTCCTTGCCCGGCTTCACCGTGCCGGGATTCACGGCGCCGATCTCCACGAACACGGTGCCGCCATCGGAGTCGGGCTTCACAAACCCCGGGCCCACGATGATCACATTGTTTTCAAAAAAGATTTTTCCGGGCGGGGCCGTGTCCGGCGGCTTGCTTCCGCCCCCACCCCCGGGCGGAGGCGGAGGAGGAGCCGCCTGCGCCGCAACCACACACACCGCCATACCCAGGGTCCATCCGATCATGATTCCGTTGATCCGGTTCTTCATCGTTGCCTCACTTAAAATTGGACGGTTGCGCTCACATGAACCCGGGCCGACTCAACACTGGATCCGGTCTGATCCTCCACGTCAGCCGCCCCCGCCACGGGCACGCCGTAATCGGCCCGCACCTGCGAACGGCTGCCCAGCGCGAGTCGCAGCCCGGCGCCCGCGCCGGCCAGCGTCACCGCGTCGAGGTCGTCGTCGCCCTCCGACCTCACATGGCCGGCATCCGCAAACAATACCCCTTGCAGGTGATGGCCCTCGCCGATCCGCGCCAGGGGCGAGCGCAGTTCCAGCGTCACATCCCCGCCCTGGTCACCCATGATGACCCGCTCCGGAAAGCCGCGGACCGTCTCCATGCCGCCCAGGGCCAGTTGTTCGGCGCCCAGGAGGGCCCCGCTCGCCACCTGCGCCTCCGCCCGGCCGAACAGCAGCCAGGCCGAGCCCGCCCGCTCGCGCGAGGCGGAGGCCAGCGGCTGGAGGCGGGCAAGCCGCGCGCGCCCCACGACATAGGTGCTTTCGGCGCCCGGGCGGAAATCCTCGATATCCTCGTCGCTTCCGGTCAGGCCGCCCGGCCCGCAAACCGCTTCCGCTTCCAGGAAGGTGCGGCCGCCCAGCCCGTCATAGCGCAGCGGCGTGACGCGCACGCCGACGCTCAGGGGAAGCACCGACACCGTCCGCGTCTCTCCGTCCACGCCCGTGGAGTCGACGGACAGCGTCTCCTCCTGGCTCCGCCAGGCCGCCCCGGCGGCGAGCACCACCTCGCGAACGGGCGTGGCCGCCACGCGCCACTCTTCGCGAAGCCCCGCGAACCAGCCTTTGCCCCGGAGCGTGAAGAGGTCGGCCACCTCCTGGGCGTCCACATCCGAATAGCCGCCGTAGAGCAGCGTGGCACCGCCCCGCCCGGACAGCCGGGGCCGCAGATAGCTGGCGGCCGCGGACCGGCTGGAGCCCGAATCCTCGGAAACCGGACCCAGCCACACCGAGAGGATGTCGTCCTGGCGGGTCAGGTTCAGGTATTGCACCAGGGCCATGGCGCGCCACTCCCCGGTGGCGTCCACGCCGGCATTATCCGCCGTCAGGAGGGCGTGCAGGGGGCGCGACTCCGTCACCACGCAGGCCAGGTCCGCATATCGGACGGCGCGGCCCGCCTCCTGCTCCCGCCGGACGGATAGCGCCGGCTCCAGGACCAGGTCGGGATGGGCGTTGAGGCCCAGCACATGCTGATAGAAGACGGATTCGCGGAAGGGCTCGCCCTCGGCCATGCCGGAGAGGCGATAGCGGAGCTGCCCGTCGCTGAACCAGCGTCCTTCAAACGGGGCGCCGCCGGGCCCGGTCAGGGTCAATTTCCCGAACCGGCCGGCATCGACGTCGATCGGCACGAGGCCGGTCGCATAGTCGGACGGCGGGGTCCGGACCGAGGCCAGCAGGTAGCCGCGGTCGCGGAGTTGGTCGCGCAGGCGCCGGGACTGCTCCTGGATCTCGGCGGGGGTTCGCGTTTCCCCCGTGAGAGCGGCCCGGAACCCGTCCAGCAGGCCTTCCCGGGCCAGCACGCCCGAATCCCCCTCCACCTTCACCTCGCGGATCGGGAAGCCCCCCTCTCCCGCCGCCTGCACCCCTCCCGCGGCCATGATGACCGCCACCGCCCATACGCCCGCGCCTCTTCTCATTGACACGCCCCCCTCTGATTTCGGGGCATGATAAAAAAAGTTCCTAAATTACCCATATCGGGTACGCGGACCGGGCAGCCGATTCTGTGTGATAAATTAATTCTTAATCATCAATCGGCCATTCCAGCGTTGCACGGCGGGCTTGAAATCGACTATATTCAGGGGGTTTCAACCAAAAGGAATTGTCATGGCTATCACCCGGGAAGACGTGCTTCACTATCATCTGGGCGGCAAAGTCGGCTTACGCCTCCCCAAACCCTTTGCCTCGCAGCAGGACCTCTGCCTCGCCTATACGCCCGGCGTGGCCCACGCCGTCAAGGAAATCGCCGCCCACCCCGCCTCCGTCTACGATTACACGAGCCGCGGCAACCTGGTGGCCGTGGTCACTGACGGCACCGCCATCCTCGGCCTCGGCGACCTCGGCGCCCCGGCCAGCATCCCCGTGATGGAAGGCAAGGCCGTCCTCTTCAAGGCGTTCGGCGACGTCGACGCCTGGCCCGTGCCCCTCGACCGCTGCCGCCTGGGCGGAGCCGATACCGGCAAAACCGATCCCGCGCGGGTCATCGACACCGTGGCCGCCATGGCCGGCATGTACGGCGGCATCAACCTGGAAGACATCGCCGCCCCCGCCTGCTTTGAAATCGAGGACAAGCTGGACGCCATGCTGGACATTCCCGTCTTCCACGACGACCAGTGGGGCACGGCCGTGATCACCCTGGCCGGCGTCATGAACTACGCCCGGCTCGCGGAGCGCCAGCTTTCCGAGCTGCGCATCGTCATCAACGGCGCGGGCGCGGCCGGCATCCGGATCTGCGAAATGCTGAAGGTCTCCGGCTGCACCCGGGTGACCGTGTGCGACTCCAAGGGCGTGGTGAGCCTGGCGCGGAAAGACCTGTCGGGCAAGAAAAAGGAACACGCCGTCGAGACGACCGCCGTGACGCTGGACGACGCGCTGAAGGGCGCCCACGTGTTCGTCGGGGTGTCGGCGGCCGACTGCCTGAAGCCCGAATCCGTCAAGCAGATGGCCTCCTACCCCGCCATCTTCGCCATGGCCAACCCCGATCCCGAGATCAAGCCCGAGCTCGTGGCCGCGGCCCTGGGCAAGGAGCCCTACATCATGGCCACGGGGCGGTCCGATTACGCCAACCAGATCAACAATGTGCTGGGCTTCCCGTTCCTGTTCCGCGGCGCCCTCGACGTCCGCGCCCGCACCGTGAACCTGGCCATGAAGAAGGCCGCCTCCCAGGCGCTGGCGGAGCTGGCCCGCGAGCCGGTTCCGGGGTATGTGAAGGATATCTACGGCGATCCCGGCCTGGCGTTCGGGCGGCAGTACATCATTCCCAAGCCCTTCGACCGCCGGCTGTTCGAAGCCATCCCGGCCGCCGTGGCCGAGGCCGCCGTGGCCTCGGGCGCCGCCAAGGCCGGCTTCAACCTGGCCGCCTACCGCACCCAGCTGCGCGAGCGGAACATCAAGCGGGCAACCGCCTAACCGGCGGGCGGCTGGAAAATGGCGTGAAGTCAGGTGGCCGTCGCGATCCCTCGCGACGGAAACAGGCCTGTATCATTCCTGCCAATTGGTATTTTCCAACCCCGAAACACTCGAAAACAAAAAAAATCCGCGTGATCCGCGTTAATCCGTAGCTGATCGCTCCCGTCATGTTGGCGCGGCACTGCGTGCGGCGGAAATTCACTTCCTGGCCAGGATCTCCTTGATCTGGCGAAGCTCCTCGAGGATCTGGCGGTTGGTCTCGGCGCCGGCCTTGGCGACGGCCATGCTTTCCTTCGTTAGCGCCAGGCTTTCGTCCACCCGTGTCATTCCATCCTTAACAACGTCGGCAGGTTCTCCAGAAGCATTTCCCTATCGATCGTTCCTTTCGTGTCGCAACCCGAATCACGCAAACACCAGACGGACCTGTTTCCGTCGCGAGGGACCGCGACGGCCACCCGCTTCGCGCAAGAAAAACGAAAGTGCTCCTACGTCCGGCGTCGGCGAATCGATTTCAGGGTGCGCTCAGTGCCGCCGAGACAGGCCAGGCGCTTCGCGCTCTCCTGAGACACCAGAGCCTCCAGCCCCATGTGGACAAGGGTAGTCATTCCCTTGACGCCGGTAACGTCAGCCGCGCGCTTCAGGATCGCCTCATTGATGTTAACCGTCGCCCTCATATTTTTCAGCATGCCTGATGTATGCATGAGTCGCAACAAATTCAACATTCCGTATCGACGCATCCCGTCCAACAGGCTTCTTAATCTTGTTTGATGGGCAGCAGCACTTCATTGCGGCGGAAAAACGAGGGCATGAACGGCGGGTTGTACCGCGCCCAGACCGGATCGCCGATAAGGGTGAAGCCTCTCTTCTGAACCCACGCTTCCAGGCTTTTCCTGTTCCCCTGATACGAGGCTTCGGTCCAGCGGCCGGAATAGCGGACGGCGGCCACGCGGCGCGCGGGAATCGGCCGCAGCCGGACGCCGGGATCCTCCGGCTCGGGCAGCGTCGCCATCGTGAACGACGCCGGCATCATGAAGCTGACGGCCCACCCCCCGTTCGCCGCTTCCTGGCTGACGGGCGCGGTCATGGCCAGCTTCTGGCCCGCCTCCTGGCTCACCGGCGCGGTCATGGCGATCTTTTCCTGCCGGCGGTTGCGCCCCGAGATATAGTTGAACAGGGGGCCAAACGCCTCGTTGCCCGCCGCTTCGAGATTCGTGGCCACCACAACCTCGGCCACCACGCAGGGCGCATACTGGCGGACTTCGAACGGCCCGTCCTTCTCGACAACCCGGTAAGCAGCTTCTTCAACGGCCATGGCGGACCCTCCCATGAGCAGGCAAGCGGCGAAACTTCCGTAAATGAATGTGGAGGCGTTCACTGCTTGGCTTTCAGCAGGCCTTCCAGCCCTTTGGAGATGGCGTCGAGATTAAGCCCGTTTTTCTTCTTCTTGTGCCCGGACGATTTATCGCCGGCCGGAGCGGCCATGGCCTGGGCGATCAGATCGAACAAGGCCTGCTCCAACCGGAGCTTGGGTTTCTCGACCGTTCCATGAACCGGAATCCGCAACGTGGCCGTTTCCAGAACCCGGTCGCCCAGCTTCACGTTTTTCAGGGTCAGCACGATCCGCGACTGGCTCTCATCGAAGCGGCCCTTATCGGCGACCAGCGCCAGGTCCAGGCGCTCCGCCTCGCCCTTGATCCCGGAGTTCTTCCCCAGCAGCGGGCGGATCATCGCGGGATCGAGCTTTTCAATGGAGCCGGTCATCCGGAAGGTGGGCGCGGAGGGCTGCGCCAGCGGCGCCAGCCGGCCGCTCATCTGCACGGGGGCGCGCTTGCCGCCGCTTTCCACATACCCCTCGGCCTTCAGCGCCCCCCAGGCGGCTTCATCGGCGGCATCGCCGTAGGTGGCCAGGCCGGACCCCGTCAGGTTCAGGTGGAACAGGGCTTCGAACGGCTTGCCGTCGGCGGGAGCCGAATAATCCAGGTAGGTCAGCGTCATCGTGGCGAGCAGTTGTTCGAGGGCCATCTCGGGCAGGGCCCTGGCGGGAGAGGGCTCGACCGGCGGGGCTTCCGGCGAGGGCGCCGGCCGGCCCGCCGGAGCCGGGACAGGCTTGACCGCCTGCCTCTTCACATTCAAGCGGCCGTCCGCAAGGCGCACCAGGGTCAGGTTCGCCTCTTTCACGGTCACATCGCCAAACCGCACCCGGCCCCGCAGGAGCGGCAGGTACTTCAGGGAGATATGCCCTTCGGTGAGGGTGAACAGCGATTGGGAGGGAAAGCCGGGCGGATTGCCGATGACCAGGTCGCGCACGGAGCCATCGCCCTTCCAGAGATTCAAATCGAGGCCGCGCGCCGTCATGGGAAGGCCGGAGCGGAGGGAGGCTTCGGGCAGCGCCCGGGCGAGGCGGCGGTCCACAACCCGCTGAAGCGTCCAGAGACCGCCGGCCGCTAAGACGACCAGGACGGCCGCGATGACGGCGGCCTTTTTCACGCCTTGTCCCCCAGCTGGATGGCCATGGCCACTTCCGGGCAGGTGAAGGGGTTGTCGTACTTCGAGCAGTTCACGCAGCCCATGTAAAGCTTGTGCATCAGCGTCTCCTTGCGCACCTTCACGAACCCCAGCTTGCCGAAAAAGTCGGGCGTAAAGGTCAGCACGATGATCTGGGTCGGCTTGAACTCCCGGATCCGCTCGATCACGGCCTTCACGAGGCGGGTGCCGATGCCCCTGCCCTTGAGCGCCTTTTTGACGGCCACGGACTTGACCTCCACCGAGGGCTGCATGGCCTTGCCGATCTCGGGCAGGACCGCCCAGGCGGCGGCGCCCACGACCTCCCCGCCGCGCTCGGCCACGAGGAACCGGTCTATATTCTGCACGATGTCGCTGACGGGGCGGGCCAGCAGTTCGTCCGGATAGGTCTTGATGAGCCTGAAAATGGCCTCGGCATCCCCGAAGCCCGCGTTGCGGATAACGATGGGTGTGTCCATTTATTCAGCTTATCACAGCGTGCGCCGGCGGAATAACAAAAAAAAACGCGCGATTTTACTTGAAAAAGAAGAGCGAAACCCGCATGCTAAAACACTTTTCCTTGAAGGATGGTATCACTATGGACGATAAAATTCCGCTATCCCATGTGCGCAACATCGGGATCATGGCCCACATCGACGCCGGCAAAACCACGCTGAGCGAACGCATTCTCTTTTTCTCCGGCAAGACCTACAAGATAGGCGAGGTCCATGACGGAGCGGCCACCATGGACTGGATGGTCCAGGAGCAGGAGCGTGGCATCACGATCACCTCCGCGGCCACCACGCTCATGTGGAAAGATCATCAGATCAGCCTGATCGACACCCCCGGACATGTGGATTTCACCGCCGAGGTGGAGCGCAGCCTGCGCGTGCTGGACGGCGCCATCGCCCTGTTCTGCGCCGTTGGCGGCGTGCAACCCCAGTCCGAACAGGTCTGGCGCCAGAGCGAAAAATACAGTGTTCCCAAACTGGCCTTCATCAACAAGATGGACCGGACCGGGGCCGACTATTACGGGGTCCTCGGCGAAATCCAGTCGGAGCTCCGGGCCAACGCGGTCCCGGTCGTCATCCCGATCGGCCAGGAAGAAAAGTTCGTCGGCATCATCGACCTGATCGCCATGAAGGCGATTTACTACAGCGAAGATCCCAAGAACCCGATGCAGGTGAAGGATATTCCCGCCGAGCTTCTCGAGAACGCCACCACGTGGCGCGCCAATCTCGTCGAAAAATGCGCCGAGCAGGACGACACGCTGCTGGAGAAGTTCCTGGCCGGCGAAGATCTCTCCCGCGAGGAAATCCTCGGCATCATCCGCAAGGCCACCATCGCGCGCCGCGTGATTCCCGTCTACTGCGGCGCCGGCTTCAAGAACAAGGGCATCCACGACCTGCTGGATGGCGTCACCCTCTTCCTGCCCTCCCCCCTCGATGTCCCGCCCGTGGCGGGCACCTACGACGGCAAGGAGCTGACGCGCAAGGCCGATGACAAAGAGCCCTTCTCGGCGCTCGCCTTCAAGATCATGTCCGACCGCCACATGGGCAAGCTCACCTACATCCGCATCTACTCCGGCACGATCAAGTCGGGCACGGCGGTGCTGAACAGCAGCCAGGACTCCTCCCAGCGCGTGGGCCGCCTGCTGCGCATGCACGCGAACCGGCAGGAGCCGATCACCGAAGCCCGCTGCGGCGACATCGTGGCCGTCATCGGCCTGCAGAAGACGCGCACCGGCGACACCATCTGCGACGCCGACAACCCGGTGATCCTGGAGAACATCGAGTTCCCCGCGCCCGTGATCTCGATCAGCATCGCGCCCGAAAGCCGCTCGGATGAGGAGAAGCTCGACGCGGGCCTTCTGCATCTCGCCGAAGAAGATCCGACCTTCATCGTCAGCCATGACGACGAGACCTCCGAAACCGTCATCTCCGGCATGGGCGAGCTCCATCTCGAAATCATCGTCGACCGCCTGCGCCGCGAGTTCAACGTGGCCTCGAAAGTGGCCGCGCCCGAGGTCGCCTACCGCGAGACCGCCACCACGATCTCCGTCGAAGGCCAGTACAAACACGTCAAGCAAAGCGGCGGCCGCGGCCAGTACGGTCACGTCTGGCTGCGCCTGGAGCCTCAGCCGCACGGCTCCGGATTCGAATTTGTCGACGCCGTCGTCGGCGGACGCATCCCGAGCGAGTATATCTCGTCGGTGGAAAAGGGCATCATCAAGGCGCTGGAACACGGCCCGTTCGCCGGCTACCCCGTCGTGGATATGCGCGTCACCGTGTTCGACGGCTCCTATCACGATGTGGACTCGAGCGACTTCGCCTTCGTCGAAGCCGCCCGCGTCTGCACGCGCCAGCTCTTCCTGGCGGCCCATCCGGTCCTGCTCGAGCCCGTCATGTCGGTCGAAGTCGTCACGCCCGAGGATTTCATGGGCGCCGTCTCCGGCTCGATCTGCCAGCGCCGCGGCCGCATCGAGTCGATGGACCAGCAGGGCGGCGACAAGGTGATCCGGGGCATGGTGCCGCTCAGCGAAATGTTCGGCTACTCGAACACCGTCCGCACCCTCACCCAGGGCCGGGCCTCGTTCACCATGACCTTCGAGCACTACGAAGCCGTGCCCTTCTCGATCGCCGAGGAAATCATCAAGAAGCGCCGCGCGGCCAACAAGATCCGCTAAGAACGGACTCGGCCGGCCAGCCCCTTCCCCGTCCCTTCCCCTGGAAACCGACCCCGCGTCGCCAGCCGGCGCCGGGGTCCCGCGCAACAAGTCCAGATCGACCGTGTTCAACCAATCTGCGACCTTGACTTTGAACGCTGTTTCGGAAAGCATGTGGGATTACAGGAAGGCTGCTTTACGCCTGGGGAATAACGGACTTTATGGATCAGCTGTCTTTACCGGGATTTGAGCTGCTGGGCAAGATCGGCCAGGGCGGCATGGCGACCGTATGGAAAGCCAGGCAGCTCTCTCTGGACCGGTTGGTTGCCATCAAGGTGTTGTCCCCCCGCCTCGCCAGTGATCCCGCCGACGTGGAGCGCTTCCATGCCGAATGCCGCTCGGCCGCCATGCTCAAGCATCCCGGGATCGTGCAGGTGTACGACGCCATGGTCCACAAGGGCCTCTACTGCCTGATCATGGAATACGTGGCGGGCGAAAGCCTCGGCAGCCGCATCCGCCGCAAAAAGCGGATGACGGAGGACGAGGTCCTCTTCGTCCTCGAGCACGTGGCCCAGGCCCTGGCCTACGCCTGGAAGACCACCGGCCTGATCCACTGCGACATCAAGCCCGACAATATCCTGATCGACTCCGACGGCTCCATCAAAATCACCGACCTGGGCCTGGCCACCACCCTCGGCGGCATGAGCCTGATCACCCAGACCGAAGAGATCATGGGCACGCCGCAGTACATGTCCCCCGAGCAGATCTCCGGCGCGCCGCCGCTCGACACCCGCACCGACATCTACTCCATGGGCGCCACGGTCTACCAGATGCTGACCGGCACCATGCTTTTCGAAGGCGCCGCGGACGACGCCGTGCTCGACCTCCAGCTCAAGGGCCATGTTCCCGACGCCATGGACGCCGTGCCGGGCCTCTCCTCGCGCATGGCCTGGATGACGGAAAAGATGCTGGCCCGGAAACGGGAGTTCCGGCATGCCGACTGGTCCGCCGTGACCGCCGACGTCGAGCGCCTCATGCGCCACGGCTTCCCGGCTCCGCCTTTCC
>CAXNFL010000058.1:0-10051 GCA_964201555.1 Kiritimatiellia bacterium | reverse complement strand
ACTGGATCAGCTCAAGCGGCGAAATCCCGACCCGGATGGGCCGCCTGTACCTGCGCGCCGAGAAAACCCAGACCGAAGCGTACCTGCGGCTGTGCGGCTCGGAAGGGCTTAGGAACGGCTTTGTCCAAGGCACGCTGGAGGAGGTGCATGGCTTCTTCTGGTTGTATGCCCGGCGCGGTCCGACCACCATGATCCGGTTTGGCTTCGAAAAGGCCAACCTCTTCCTGCAGGTGTGGAAAAACGGGAATCTGCTGGCCAACGAGGTCAAGCCCTGGCGTTATCCGGAGCGGACCTTCACGCTTCGCTTGGAAGTGGTCGGGGATGGGGCCATGGGGTACCTGGACGGCAAGCCCATGTTCGACGCCCCGGTGACGATTCCGCCCGACCTGATGAACGGGTGGTGGGGCATCTCGCCGTTTTCGCCTTTGCCTGGACAGGCCCAGGTCGTCGTCAAGGGGTTGTCGGCCGGGCCGCTTCCCATCTTGCTGGCGATTCCCAATCAGAACTCGTTGAAGGATGGCGACCGCCTGCTGGACGAATTGAAAGATGGAATGCGGACCTTGTCCGCCATTTCCCCCCCCTGGTTCCGCCAGTCTCCGGACGGCTTTGTCGGAGGCGTTCCCGGCCTTGAGCTGTCGTTCATCCGGATGTTCACCCAGTATCACCGCAAACGGCTTATGCCGGTGGTTTATCTCGGGTACAATCCGCGTCTGACGGGCGAGTGGCTGATCAAGACGGCCGAGCAGTATTATTTGAACGGGTACATCCTGATGTTTGGCGAAATGCCCTCCGATGCCTGGCTGGCCGACATGCGAAAGCAGTTGGAGAAATCGGATCTTTGCGTTCTGGCCATGGAGGCGACGCCCGATACGGTGGTGGCGAAGGTGCGTGAGGTGACCGTCCTGCACAGCCTGTTCCAGCCCACGAAAGTGGAATGGCCGATGCAGATGCTTCCGTATACCTACGCGTTTGCGAGCAATCGGATGGTCAACTTCACGGGAGAGTTAACAAACTCCGCCACCATCTTGTGGGAGGAGTCGCCGGTCCTGCGCAAGGCCTTCGGATTGCCTCCGCAGAAGTGAGCAGCGGGCGGACGCCTCATACCCGCAAGAGCGGGGTGTGCCGCCGGTCGGGCGAAAGCTTCGGGAGTTCCTCAGAAGTGATAGAGCAGCGTGGCGCCAACGATGTACTCTGAGTAATCGGAATAGAACGAGGTTCCCGCCTGTGCTTCCAGCTCCCAATGGCGGCCGATCATGCGGCGAAGCGTTCCGGACAGGCCCACCGTGGGCTCCCAATCGGTTCCGGGTTTATCGCCGGCGTAAAAGCCCTGGCTGTCACCCTGGACTTTCAGCTTTTTCCAAATTTCCAAATCTTCGGGCCTGCCTTTTTCACGGGCCAGTCCCGCCTTCGCTTCCGCGCCCGCGTAGAACGAGGGAAAGCTGCGGTTCATCCGCAGGGCGAGATTGATCCGCTCTTCCCAGTACGGGGACCAATAGTATTCGCTGAAATCATCGACGGTGGTTAATTCATATTGAAAGCCCGCGTAGATGTTCTGCTGCTCCCCGACAAGCCACATGGAGCTGCCCACCAGGTGAAGCAAGGCGTTGGTGTCCGAGAAATGGGAATAGCGTCCGACCGCTCCCAGTTCCCACCAGTCACGCGTGTGCCAGATGGTTCGGAAGCTGACGGAGTCCGTGGTGATGGGCTTGCGGCCGGACGGGATCAGGTCGCGATCATAGGCCGAGGAGAAGTCCAGCGTCGTCGCCGGCCTCCAGTAATGGGCTGCGCCCCACACGGGCTCGTTGCCGCTTTCCTCGGCCCCGCTGAAGTTCTTGATGCCCAGGTGGCCTTCCAGCATGGAGCCGTCCTTGAGCCGGTCGGCCAGCCGGACGCCCGCATAGGTGTAGTCGGAGTCAAACAAGCCGCGTGAGACCTTGTTGCTCTTGACCTCGGTAATGTTGATGGTGGTGGTGTCTTCCGTTTTGTTGATGGGCTCGCCGTTATCCGACCCCCTCGTGACCGTGCGGCTTCGGGAGGTCGTTGTTTCGTTGATGGTGACGAGGTTGTTGGAGATGACCTCCTGGTGGATGGTCCCTGACTTGATCCAGCCTTCCGCCAAAAGCGGCGCCGAGAGGTGGAATCCGCCGCGCAGTCCGAACTCCGTGATGTCGATCTGGCGGTTGGCCTTGGTGACGAGCGCATCCACGCCCAGATAGGGCTTGCTCTGCGTGAGCCAGTTCGCGGATTTCCCCGGCTCCTGCTCAAGGTCGGTTTGGGCGATCCGGCCGGATATGCGCTGGTCGACATATTCGCGCAGTTTTCGCAACGATTCCGCGGGATAGCCATCCCGGTCGAGCAACTCCAGCATCTGGTAGGCGAGATGAGGCTTGCCCTGAAGCGCGGCGAGTTCGGCCTTCAACCGGCGCGCCAGCATCACGGGGTGATTCTCGATGGCATGGTTCAGCACCGCTTGGCCGGATTCCGCCTTGTGCGGCTCATAGCGGGCGTGGACGAGCGGATTGTTGGCGACGGAGGAATAACCGAAAAGACTTTGGATAAAACCGGTCCGGTAGGACATGCTGGCCTCGTTGACGAGGCGCACCGGCACGTTGCCCACGTTGTCGATATTGGATTGCTGCATCTGCCCGATTTCGCTGAAGGGGTAGCCGATGAAGCGGCACCCGTTGGTGGGGTCCAGCGCCAGTTTATCGACAATGACCCTTCGGCTTTCCTTCATTTCGGCCGTTACGCGGAGCGACCACTCGCGAAGCGACTCGAGCCGCTTTTTGTCCGACAGCCAGAGCCGGTTCGCCAGGGGGCTGACCCGGTACCCGTCCTCATAGCCGGGGGATTGGATGCCGGCGTCGATCCCGTAGCTGCCCACGGTCCAGAGTCCGGTTTTCATGTAGTTGTTGATTTCCGCCCACGAGCAGATGCCGTAGTCCCTCCGGGCGATATTGCCCACGGGAATGTTCATGGCAAGCGGAACATCGAACTCGTCGGCCACGGGGGACGCATGGGCGAAGGAGTTTCGGAGTGCGCCGTCAAAGGTGACGCAAACCACCCGGTCCGGCTTGTAGGAATCGAGGTCGGAGGATTCGTCGGGGGGCGGTTCGACGCCGGTGAAGCTGTAGCGCAACCAGCGGATGAAGCGGTAGGGAAGGGGCATTGCAGAGGCGACATCGCGCGTTTTCCTGGATTCGAAATAAGGAAGGGCTTCTTCCGGCTGGATAAACCGATAGCCCGCACGCTTGAGGAAAAGGACGTGCTCGCGGAACAGGCGGGCCGGCAGGCCCGGTTCCCAGTCGGATACGGCAAGGCTCGAGTAGGCCAGGGTCAGGACGCACCCCTTCATGCCTTCCCGCTCCATCCGGTCCAGCATGCGGATGGCTTCGGCGTAGTTCCCGCGGGCGAACTCCAGGCGGGCGTAGTCCATGAAGCGGTAGGGGTAGTCGGCGGTCGGCGACTCGTAGATCTCCTCGATCATCAGGGCGGCCTTGGTGAACTCCCTCCGCACGAGATAGGTTTCAAACAGGCTGCGCTGGGCCCGGTAATTAAGGGGATTGATGTCGTCATGCACATGGAGAAGCTCGTCCAGGGCGGCGCCGTACTGGTGGTCCATGACATACATTTCGGACAGGAACATCATCATGTTCACGTTGCGCGGATCTTCATCGATGGCCTTTTTGGCCTCGACGATGATATCCTTGAGGGGAAACCGCTTCGGGTCCTTGTCATAGAGACGGCGCATGAGGTTGACCAGGCGCGAGCGGAGCTGGCTGCGCGTCAACGCGACATCCGTCCGGTCCAGAAGCTTGTGGATTTCGGGCGTCGCATCTTCGAGCCGGTTGCTGATTTCGGCGATATCGGCCAGGACATTCAGGGCCGCCAGCGATCCGCCGTCCAGTTCGGCCGCCTTCTGGGCCGTGGCGCGAGCCGGGTCCATTTCTCCGGAATAGAGGAGGCAGCGCGCGTACTCGATCAGGTATTCGGCGTTGTCCGGCAGGATTTCGCAGATGATTTTCCACTGGGCCACGCCCTCTTCATACTGCTGGAGCACGTAGTACGTATGCGCCAGTTCGATCCGGACGTCGATCCGGTCCGGCTCTTCCTCGACGAGCTGGCGGAACAGCTTGTTGGCTTCCTCCGATTTGGCCTGCCAGGCGAGGACGAGCCCCAGGTTCAGGCGGGTATCGAACTTGTTGGGCTCCAGCTCGAGGCTTTTCCGCAGGAGGGATTCGGCCTTTTCCAGATTCTTCTTGTGCGTGGCCACCTGGGCCAGCAGGTTGTAGGGCATGGGGTTCGCCGGAGCGAGCTTCAGCAGGCGGTTCCAGGTTTCCTCCGCCTTGTCCTTTTCTCCAAGGCTCCAGTAGGACCACCCCAGGGCCTCCCAGCCTCCAAGCAGGGCCGGATCCAAAGTGAGGGCCTGTTCCAGTTTGGGGACAGCATTGGAGTAATCCTTGTCCTGGGCCATGATCAGGCCTTCGTACAGGGCCTGGCGCGCCGGCGAAACGACGGTGGCGTCTCCGTCGGTGCGGCTTTTTTCGTTTTCCTTGATCAGGGGGGCCAGCTGGAAGCGCTGGCTGAAGTTGGTGAAGGCGTTCATGAGCGGGGCGGCTTGTGCGCCCGCCCGCGGATCGGACTGGGCGCCGGCCGAAAGGGCCAGCGCCAGGAAAAGCCCGGCTGACAGTCCGCGTCGGACCGTGGTCGATGTTAGTCTCATTGCGACTCCTTAGCTTGCTGAATCAGATCCGGGTTTTAGCCCGGCGCCCGGCAAACGCCGGGCGGGCGGATTTCTCCGCTCAGGGTTTCGGCCAGAGGGCGGCGATCAGTTTGGTGACGACGAAATCCGCGCCGGCCCGGGTGAGATGCACGCCGTCCCCGTCGCGGTATTCAATGGGGCGGCCGGTGGAGTCGACCATGAACTTGGTGAACTCGCCCGGTTTCCGGCTCAGGAAGCTGCGCGTGCAAAAGAAGGTGACCGCGGGGCGTTCCGCCGCCTGCGCCTTGACGACGGCGTTGATCTCGGTGGAGTCGGCCTGATGCTGGGCCTCCTTCATGTCCGGCAGCTCCATCCAGTAGACGCGGGTGGCGCCGCCCTTGAGCAGAATGTCCATGGCCTGGCCCACCCGTTTGCCGTATTCGGGCGCCCAGGCGGGATCGCCGGGCCGTACGGTCCGGCCGTCTGCCGTGGCCATGGGCTGCTTATCGTTGGTGCCCAAAGCGACGATGACGATGGTGGGGTGCGTCTCTTTCATCACGGAGTCGAATTTGGCCAGCCAGTTGAACGCGTCCAGCCGCGCCAGCCCCGAGCCCAGGGAGGTGAAATTCGTGACGACCGTGACGCCCGGCCGTTTGCCCATTTCGCGGCTGCCCTGGTGGCCGAGGAGCTTCATCATGGAATCGCCGAGGAAGGCCACGCGCTCGGGTTGGGCTTCCTGGGCAAGGCCCGTGCCGGCGATGAGGGCAAACGTGAGGAGGGCGGCCGTCAGGCGGAGCGAACGGGTGATCGTGATCATGGTTGCTTATCCTTGTTCCAGCGTTGTTCAATCCATTCCCGGAAGCGAAATAAACCCGTTGTCCGGCTGATCCATTTCAGCGGCTGGCTCAGGCGGAGGCTGACGGTGCGGGCGGGGCCGAAGGGCATCTGCTCCGCATTCCGGTAGAGCGCATCGCCGTCGAGCAGGATGGCGACGAGGTAAAAGACGGCCAGCCCGACGCAGACCCGGGTGAGCGGAATCCCGCGCCCGGCCTTCGAGCGGCGTTCGCCAATTTCATCGCGCCATCTGACCATGTGTGCGTTCCCGTTTTAAAATTGAAAGTAAATGAAGGGCGCCACGCCCTGCGGGCCGAGTCCCAGGATGATGAGGAGGACCACGGCGCACGCCGCCCCCTGCAAGGCGACCGGGATGCGGCTGAAGCGGTTCCAGGCCGCTTCCATGCGCGTGCCGTCGAGGAATTGGACCAGCCAGCCGATGGCGAGCACCGCCAGGAAGGTTGGCGTCCAGAGGGTGACCGGGCCGGACCAATGCCCCATGCTGCGGAAGAGGGCCAGGGCATCGTCGAGCGTCTGGGAGCGAAAGAAGATCCAGGAGACGCAGACGAATTGGAAGACCCATATCCGGCGCCAGAAGATGGAGAAGGCTCCGGTGGGCTCTGCGGCGGCGGCAGGCTGGTTGCGATGACGAAGCCGGCCCAAAAACCGTTCGATCGAGAGGTAGGCCCCGTGAAAGGCGCCCCAGATCACAAAGGTCCACCCCGCGCCATGCCAGAGACCGCCGAGCAGGAACGTCAGGAATTGATTGCGGTAGGTCATGAGTTCGCCGTTGCGGGATCCGCCCAGGGGGATGTAAAGGTAATCGCGCAACCAGGTGGAGAGGGAGATGTGCCAGCGATGCCAGAAATCCTGCATGGAGGTGGCGAAGTAGGGCGCGTTGAAGTTGATGGGGAAGTGGAATCCCATGAGGAGCGAAACGCCAATCGCAATGTCGGAGTAGGCGGAGAAGTCGCAATAAATTTGGAGGGCATACGCCCAGACTCCCAAAATGGCGTCCTGGGCGCCGTAGGCCTCGGGGCTGGCGAAAACGGGATCCGCCAGGTTGCCGGCCAGGAAGTTGGCCACGACGATTTTCTTGAAGAGGCCGGTGAGGATCAGGAAGGCTGCGCGGCCGGTGTCCAAGGGAAGCAGGCGGCGGGGGGGCGTTTCCATTTGAGGAAGCAGGTCGCAGGCGCGGACGATGGGACCCGCCACCAGCTGGGGAAAGAAGGCCAGGTAAATCGAGAAGTCCAGAAGCGTTTTCCCGGGCCGTATCTCGCCCCGGTACACATCGATCACGTAACTCAGCCCCTGAAAGGTGAAAAAGGAGATGCCCACGGGCAACACGATGCGGCCGGCCAATTCGAGAAGGGTCATCATTGAGCCCTCCGGGACCGGCAGCCCGACCGCGGCCAGGGTCTGGAAGACCGTTAGCGTCAGGAATCCGAAGTACTTGAAGAAGGCGAGGACCCCCAGGTCAAGGAAGCAGACCAGGGCAAGAAGGTGCCGGCGGCGAGGGGATTCAACGGGCGTGCGGTGGATCAGGACGGCGAACCCGTGGTTGATGATCGAAAAACCCCCGATTAAAAAGGCAAACTTCCAGTTCCAGAATCCGTAGAAGAAGTAGCTGGAAATCAAGGTGAAGAGCTTCCACGGGCCTGTCCGGGTGATCAGGGCCCAATGGAGAAGAAAGACGATGGCGAAAAAGACCGCAAAGGCCGTGGTCGGGAAAAGCATACACCCCCTTTTCGAATGTGTGAAAGTATAGGTATTACGGGGGCTGGACGCAAGCAAGAAGCTGGAGAAAAAGAGCCTGTGGGCGGGGGCGCAACCGCTGTGAAGGTTTAATTTAACATTGTGCAACCAGACCGGGAATTGGTATAGTGATCATCATCGGAACGGATGCGGGTTTAACTGTGCCGGAGTCTGGTGTCGCGGGAGGTTGATGTGCCGAAGTTTAGATTTGTCGCCATGGATGCCAAGGGTCAGGAAACCGAGGGCGTGCTGGACGCCGAAAACCAGAATCGGCTGATCGGCCTGCTCCGCGAGAAGGGGCTGTTTCCGACGAAGGTGGAAGAGCTGGGCAAGAAGCAGGGAGCGGGGGCGCCCGGCAAGCCGGGTTCCGCGGCCGCGGGAAAAGGCGTCAATGCCGAGATCAAGATGCCGGCGTTCCTTTCCGCGCTTTTTGCCGTGCGGGTCAACGCCAAGCAGCTGACCATTTTCACCCGCCAGCTGGCCACGCTTCTGGATGCCGGGCTGCCGCTGTTGCGGGGGCTTCACATCCTGCAGCGGCAGGAGCAGAATCCCACCTTGCGGGCCGCCGTGAACAGCATGGCCGAGTCGGTCGAGGGCGGCAGCACCTTTGCCGAAGCCATGGCCCAGCAGCCCAAGGTGTTCGATAAGTTTTTCGTCAACATGGTGAGGGCCGGCGAGGCCGGCGGCGCCCTGGAGACCGTGCTGGTCCGCATGGCCGAGTTCATGGAAAAGGGACAGCGCATCAAGAACAAGATCAAGGGCGCCATGGTGTACCCGGTCGTGGTGCTGGTCATGGCCATGGGCATCCTGACGTTCATGCTCATCGTCATCATTCCGAAGTTCGCCGATATTTTCAAGGACCTGATCGGCGGCGACCAGGGGATGCCGCCCCTGACCAAGTTCGTCATGGGCATCAGCGATACGTTCACGAAGCACTGGCTCGCGGCCCTGATCGTGATCGTGGTCGCGGTCGTGATTCTTCGCGCCATGGCGGCCACCAAAAAGGGCCGCTACATGCTGGACGTGTTCAAGCTGAAGGCGCCGGTGTTCGGGAACCTGGCGCGCATGGGCGCCATCTCCACCTTCGCCCGCACGCTGGGCACGCTGCTGACCGGCGGCGTGCCGATGCTGCAGGCGCTGACCATTGTGAAGGATGTGGCCGGCAACCAGGTGATTTCGACCGCCATCGGGCAGGTGCACGATGCGGTGAAGGAAGGCGAGTCGATGGTCACGCCGCTGGATGCCTCCAAGGTGTTTCCCGGAATGGTGATCGGCATGGTCCAGGTGGGCGAGGAAACGGGCGCCCTCCCGGATATGCTGATGAAGATCGCCGATACGTATGACGACGAGGTCGATACGGCCGTCGACGCCATGACCTCGATCATCGAGCCCATCATGATTATCGTGCTGGCCGTCATCGTGGGTACGATCGTGATCGCCATGTTCATGCCCCTGATCGGGATCATCCAGAATATGTCCAACCAGGCCTAGCCCGGAAAGGAGCGCGGTGATGAGGACGAAACGCGGTTTCACGCTGATTGAGATGCTCACGGTCATCGTGATCATCTCCATTCTCGCGGGCATCACCATGAAGCTGATGGTGTATGTGAACGAGAAGACGGCGAAGGCGCGCGCCGCGGAGGATATCGAGCGCATCAAGCACGCCCTGGTGGAGTATCAGGCCGTCTACGGGATCTTTCCGCCCGTCAGTGGCATCGGCTGGGAGTACGAAAACGGGGCTTATAAACCCGCCGCTGTCCCGGACGGCGGCCAGGGGGTTTACGACGGATTGGCGACGTACCTGTTCAATGACGCCCAGTGCGCCAAGTGGTCTCATTATCTGGAGGGTTTGAAATCCACTGACCTGGTCGGCCATAAGGGCGAAAATTCCGGGTTTGGAAATCTCACGTGGTCGAATAACTTCTGCACCATCCTTGATCCCTGGGGGCGGGAGTATGTGTATACGACGTCGGATCCCTACGTGGCATTCAAGTTGTATTCCAAGGGGCCTGACGGCGCCACGAATACCGCGGATGATGTGGGGGCCAAGTGGAACGAATAACCGGGGGCACTATGGGTTCGAATAAACGAGTCGGCTTTACCCTGACGGAATTGCTGGTGGTCATCGTCATCATCGGCGTGCTGGCGGGCTTGCTTTTGCCTGCTCTCAAAACCGCCAAGGACAAGGCTCGCGAAAGGCGCGCCCGCGTCGAATGCGGACAGTTGGAAGCCGCCATGCGCAGTTATTTTTCGGATAACCGCGGCTGGTCGTCGCTCACGGGCAATTCGAGCACCCGGTCGACGGTGGTGGATATCCTGAAGGGAACCGGCGGCAAGATTCCCTACATGGAGTTCAGCGCCCGGAATCTGAAGGGGGGCGATTTTGTCGATCCCTGGGGCAACCTGTATCAGTTCAGCCTGAGCGCCAATAATGAGGTGACGGCCCGGGGGACGACGCTCTACCGGGTTTGCGCCGTTTGGTCGCTTGGCATCAATGGGAAGCTGGATACAGACGGATCTGACGGCGATGATGATATTTGCAGCTGGAAATAAGGAGCTCGGACATGGGACGGCATTTTTTCGGTAAGCGTGGCGTGACGATGCTGGAGCTGCTGATCGTCATGGTGATCATCGGGGTCCTGGTGGGACTTCTGGTGCCGGCCACGATCAAGATGCGCAAGGCCGCCGCGGAGACCAAGGTGCGTTCGGCCCGGATCACGCTGAGGAATGCGGTGCTGAGCTTCCACGCCGAATACGGAA
>CAXNFL010000057.1:0-10067 GCA_964201555.1 Kiritimatiellia bacterium | reverse complement strand
GCTATTGTATAACCCCTTATCTAAAGAGGACTATAAGCCATGAAGCAGTTATTTCAGCCGCACAAGAAAAAACGGCAGCGTAAACTTGGTTTCCGCTCGCGCATGAAAACGGCAAACGGCCGGAAGGTTCTGGCCCGTCGTCGCCAGAAGGGCCGCGCCAAGCTGACGATCTGACGGTCGTGATGGTCGCGGGAATCCCAGACGGCCCTGCCATGGCCGGCCCCGGCAAATCGGCCGGCTTCGGACTTTCACGCGACCAGCGTTTGACCCAGTCCTCCCTTTTCCTTCAGACGTACGAGGCGGGTCTATGCCGGCGGGGCCGGTTGATGACCCTGTGGATCCGCAAACAGCCCGATACCTCATTGCGGCTTGGCGTTGTGGCCAGTCGGCGGGTGGGGGGTGCCGTGCAGCGCAACCGGGCCAAGCGCCTGCTGCGCGAGGCCTGGCGCCTGAATCGGCACCGGTTTGCCGGCGGCGTGGATGTCATTCTTTCCGCCCGCTCCGATATCGTCCGCGTCGCGTTGGATGACGTGGTCAAAGAGTTGCTGTACCTGGGCTCCAAGACGGGGCTGCTGGCGCGAAAGGAGGCCCCTTGAGCCGCTTGCTGATCGGGTTGATCCGCCTGTATCAAGCCTGGCTGTCCCCGCTCCTGGGGAGCAGCTGCCGGTTCGAGCCTTCCTGTTCCACCTATTTCATCGAAGCCGTCCAAGTCCACGGAACGTGGCGGGGCGGCTGGCTGGGGGTGCGCCGCCTGTTCCGGTGTCACCCGTTCCACGCCGGCGGGTATGACCCGGTTCCGGCAGGCTTTCATTACAAACCCGGAAAGTGACATGAGCACCGATAAAAAATGGACCAAGTCCGACTTTTTCATCATTGGCATCCTCTTCGCCCTCCTGGTGGGCTGGGGCCCCCTGTGGACGATGTTTATCGCCCCGCGCCTGCCCGGCGCGAAAAATCCGCCCGCGGCCGTTGACGCCCCTGCCGTCGTCGCGCTTTCCGGCGCCCCCTCCGAGCTGAAGGCCGCCCCCGCGACCGCGGAGTCGAATGCGGCGCCCACGGTTGAGGCGCCCGTGGCCGCTCCGGCGGCTCCGGCTCCGGCTCCCGCCGTGACGGTTCCGGCCGTGCCGGCGCCCGATGCGGCGGTGACCGCGGCCCGCCGCGATCCCGCCAATCTCGCCGTTTTGTCCAATGGCCTGGTCCGGATCGGCGTCAGCCGCCTGGGCGGCGGCATTGCCTTCGCGGAGCTGCTCAAGTATCCGATCACGCCGAAAAATCCCCAGCCCCTGGTGCTGGATTTTGCGTCCGAGCCCGCGCTGGCCCTGGTGCAGCCCGATTCCGCGGCGCCGGGCTCCCAGGGATTGCAGGCCTTCACCGCGGCCAAGCCCTTCGACATCCGCGTTTCCGCCGATGGCCGGACCGCCACCATGACCGCCCTCGGCGACAACGGCCTGACGCTCGAGCGCGTGCTGACCCTGGGTGACGATTACCGGCTGACGCTCGAAGACCGGTTTATCAACAAGGGCTTGAACATCGTCACGCTTCCCGAATACGGGTTGCAGGCGGGCGCTCTGTTTTTCCCGCCTGAAAAAGGCGGCGCTTCGCAGGGAACCCTCCTGGGCATCGACACGCTGTCGTCCACCGGCGGCGAGGATGTGCGGTATTGGGGCAGCAGCAGCTTTTTCAGCAAGAAAGAGACCCTGGCCGATTTCTTCCTGCCGCTCGATCGGCGCGGCGGCGGCTGCTCCATGAACAAGCCGGCCCTGGCCCAGCCGCTGCCGGCGGCCATCCGCCACCCGATCCAGGACCGCACCGACTGGCTCGCGGTGAAGAACAAGTTTTTCACCCAGATCCTGGTGCCCGAAGGCGGTTCTGCGGGCTATATTCTTGGCGCCCAGCGGCAGGTTCTGCCCCTGGAAAAGCCCGGCCTTCCCAGTTCGTGGGCCTCCACCCCCTTGATCTCCGGCGTTTCGGCCGTCCTGATCCTGGATCCCGTGGGGACGAATCCCGGCGAGACGCTGTCCCGCAAGGTGACCTACTATGTGGGGCCCAAGGAGTATTCGCGCATCGAGCCCATGGGCAACCGGATGGTGGAGATCATGGAGTTCGGCATGCTTCGCTCGGTATGCTGGCTGCTGCTGGTCTGCCTGAAGGGCATCTTCGCGGTTATCCCGAACTACGGCATGGCCATCATTCTCCTGACCATCCTGATCCGCCTGATCTTCTGGCCCATCACGCACAAGAGCACTGAGAGCATGCGCCGGATGCAGGAGATCCAGCCCAAGATCGCCGCCCTGCGCGAGAAGTACCGCGACAAGCCGCAGAAGATCCAGGAAGAGACCATGAAGCTCTACAAGGAGCACAAGGTCAACCCCATCGGCGGCTGCCTGCCCATGGTGATCCAGATTCCCGTCTTCATCGCCCTGTTCAACGTGCTGCGCAGCGCCGTGGAGCTGCGCTACGCCGGCTTCCTGTGGGTGACCGACCTGAGCGAGCCGGAAGGCCTGTTCGCGGGCGTGCTGCCCTTCGCCATCAACTTCCTGCCGATCATCATGACGGCCACCTCGGTGTGGCAGAGCTACCTGACGCCGAGCGGCGGCGATCCCGCCCAGCAGAAGATGATGCTGCTCATGCCGATCATGATGCTGTTCATTTTCTACAGCATGCCCTCGGCCCTGGTGCTGTACTGGACCGCCAACCAGGTGCTGATGATCGTGCAGCTGCTCTGGCAGAAGCGAAGCAAGGAAAAGGCGGCCGGCTAACCGGTCAAGCGAGGCCCGCATGGTGACGACGTGGAGTTGGCGAGTCGGACTCGGCCTGGCGGCCTATCTGCTGGGCGCGATCCCGAACGGATATCTGGTCGGCCGCGCCCGGGGCGTGGACATCCGCACGGTGGGCAGCGGCAACATCGGCGCCACCAATGTATTCCGCTGCATCGGCAAGGGGTGGGGGATCTTCACCTTTGTCCTCGACGCGCTCAAGGGCTTCGTGCCCGCGTTCCTTTTTTCGAAAATCCTGGCCTGGGCCGGAGCCGCGCCCGGGGGGCATGCGGCCGTGGCGCCCGCCCTGGCCTTCATGATCCTGGCCATTGCCGGCCATAACTGGCCCGTCTACCTGGGCTTCAAGGGCGGCAAGGGCGTGGCCACCAGCGCCGGCGCGCTGCTCGGCGTGGCGCCCGCGGCCATGGGCGTGGGGCTCGCCGCCTGGGTGATCCTCTTTGCGGCCACCCGCTATGTGTCGGTGGCGTCGATCGGCGCGGCCGTGGCCGTGGCGGCCGGCGGCTGGTGGCTGTACCGGCCGGACCTCGTGCTGCCGGCCGTGCTCACGGTGCTGGGCCTGCTGATTGTCCTGCGGCACAAGGGCAACATGGCCCGCCTCGCGGCGGGAACTGAGAATCGGATTTCGTTCGGACGCAAGGAGCGGTCATGAAAGTCGTCGTGATTGGTGACGGCGGCTGGGGCACGGCCCTGGCCACGGTTCTGCTGGGCAACGGGCACGCCGTTTCGCTCTGGGGCCCCTTTCCGGACTATGTGGCCCAGATGCGCGACACGCGCGCCAACCCGCTTTACCTGCCCGGCGTGGCGCTGCCCGCGAACCTGGCGCTGACCGCCGATCCCGCCGAGGCCTGCGCCGGCGCCGGCCTGGCCGTGGTGGCCGTGCCGACCCAGTTTTACCGCTCGGTGCTGAACCGCTTCCGCGGGCTGCTGCCGGCCGGCTGCCTGGTCGTGAGCGTGGCCAAGGGCTTCGATCCCGCCACCGGCGCGCGGATGAGCGTCGTGGCCGAGGAGGTGCTGGGCCTCGGGCCCGTGGTGGCGCTTTCCGGGCCCAGCCACGCGGAGGAGGTCGCCCGACGGTCCCCCACGTGCGTGGTGGCGGCCTGCCGCGATCACGCCCTGGCCGTGCGGGCGCAGGAGGCCTTTATCAGCAACCGGTTCCGGGTCTATACCTCCGACGATGTCGTGGGCGTGGAGATGGGCGGCGCGCTGAAGAACGTGGTGGCCCTGGCGGTCGGCATGTGCGACGGGCTCGGGCTGGGCGACAACTCCCGCGCCGCGCTGATCACCCGCGGGCTGGCGGAGATGATGCGCCTGGGCGCGGCCTACGGGGCCAGCCCCGCCACCTTCGCGGGCCTCAGCGGCATTGGCGACCTGATCGTCACCTGCACCAGCCGCCTGAGCCGGAATCACACGGTGGGCGAGCGGCTCGGCAAGGGCGAGACGCTGGCGCAGATCATGGGCTCCATGAAGCAGGTGGCGGAAGGCGTGACGAATTGCGTCACCGCCCGCGAGCTGGCGCTGAAGAAGAATATCGAGGCCCCGGTGGTGAGCGAAGTCCACGCCATTCTTTATGAAGGACGCCGCGCCGACGAGGTGCTGGACCTGTTCATGGCCCGCACCGCCAAGCCCGAACAGGCCTAGAGGGCCGGCCTCCGCGCCGGCCGCTTGGCATTGGTTCACGGGTCTGGGAAAGACCTCATCACACGAAGACACGGAGAACATCCGGTTTTCTCCGTTGTTAGGTATCGGGAGGGCCGGGTTACACCCCGGCCTTACGGCGCAAGCAATCTGAAACAGGCTCGGGTGGAACCTCGCCCTCCCTAAACCATTCAGCTCTGGCTCTTTCAGGAGAATGCGTTTACGGTGGCCCGGGCGCTCCGCGCGCGGGAAACGGGCATGTCAGCCATTATGGAGGGCCGGCCTCCGCGCCGGCCGCTTGGCATTGGCTTCACGGGTCTGGGAAAGACCTCATCACACGAAGACACGGGGATAAACATGTTTGCCTGTCTTCTTCGTGGCTTCGTGTCTCTGTGTGAGGAACGTTCTGAGCAGCTCAACCGGCGCTACGGCTTCAGGTTCCCCAGCGCCCCGGCGTTGACCACATCGGTGAACCCGGCGGCGGCGAGTATTTGGGCGGCGCTGGCGCTTCGCATGCCGGACGCGCAGTAGACCACGATGGGCTTCCGCTTGTCGCCCAGCTCGCCCAGGCGGCCCTGCAGCTCGTGCACGGGAATGTTCGTCGCGCCTTCAAAGTGGCCGGCGGCATATTCGGCGGGCGTGCGGACATCAACGATGGTCGCGCCCTGTTTGATCTTTTCCTTTGCCATGTCACCCTTTCTGCCTGCCGACGCCAGGCGAAATCCAGCCATCCCCACCAGAACGCCCACCACGATCCAAATCCATAATGAGTTCATTCAGTATCCTTTTTAGATATGATTTTTAATTTAACACAAGGGCGTTGGCGTTGCCAGTTATGTGTGGCACACGAAGACACGAAGACACGGAGATAAACACGATTCCCTTGTCTTCTTCGTGGTTTTGTGTCTTCGTGCGATGGAAAGATATGATGACAACAGGTTGACATAAGGCAGACATTATTAGATGATATTTGAATGGAAGCGATACGCTGGGACGAGCAAAAGAACGGATGGTTGAAGCACCATCGGGGCGTTTGTTTCGAGCAGGCCGCCGTTTGTATGGCGTCGGAGCGTGTGCTCGACGTCACCGATCATCCAGACCAGGATCGCTATCCAGGGCAGAAAGTGGCCGTGATCGAAATCGACGGCTACGCATATCT
The DNA here is from genome assembly GCA_964201555.1 of Kiritimatiellia bacterium. GTDB lineage: Bacteria > Verrucomicrobiota > Kiritimatiellia > CAIKKV01 > CAIKKV01 > CAIKKV01. The sequence continues at coordinate 4,496 of CAXNFL010000057.1, read as the reverse complement.
GGTCCCCTACGAGCATGCCGGCGGGGAGATCGTGCTCAAGACCATGATCCCGAGTCGGAAAGCTACAGAAAATTATATCGGAGCCGGTCAATGAACAGCGCGAAACTCGATCGAGAAGAGAAGGAACTTCTGGAGTCCTTTGAACGGGGTGAATGGACCTCAATACGCGACCGCAAGGCGGAGATTTCCAGACTTGGCGCTGCGGCGCGCGCGGCGTTGCGAAAGAACCGGCGCATCAACATCCGTCTGTCGGAGCGCGATGTAAACGGCTTGCAGGCCAAAGCGGCAGAAGAGGGAATGCCGTATCAGACGCTGATCGCGAGCGTCCTTCACAAGTACCTGACCGGAACTCTGTTGCCGGGGAAAACTGGAGGTTCGGACAAGGCCCCTCGCCGTACCGCCAGCCCGCGGCGGGTCGGCGTCCGGTGATTGCCGCCGTTCTTGAAGAATCAGACCACGGTCTCCTGCCTAGCTGAACGTTGGAGTCGAACGCTGATCCGATTTGCATCTTGACGGAGTGTATCCTGCAGGATACAATCATGCCCGATGATAGAGATCCGTTAGACAGCCGCCTTTGCCAGCTGGATTGATGATTACGGGCCTGGCTGCCGGGTCTATTTCATCAAACGTTTTTGCGCGCGGCCTGTAGGAGAAGACCAATGAGCAAGACAAGAACAACTCGATATGACATTGCCGAGCACCTCCGAACCCCGGAGGAGAGGGCGGCTTATCTGGAAGCCTGCTTCGAGGAATCAAAGGGGGATGCCGCATTTGTCGCCAAAGCACTGGGCGACATTGCTCGCGCCAAAGGCATGACACAGGTGGCCAGGGATGCCGGTTTGTCACGGGAGAGTCTCTACAAAGCTCTCTCTGGCGATCGGGTGCCCGGCTTTGACACCATCCTCAAAGTCGTTCGGGCTCTTGGCATCGAACTACACGCTGCTCCGCAACACGCATGAGGATCCGGCCAACACTTGGCATCGGGGGTGAATTGCCTTGAGAAGCCGGTCTCCATAAGCGATAATTAGCGGTTTGGGAGTCCCTTCCAGACCATGAAAGCAGCGCTTCTCTCATCCTTATGCCTGGCTGGCCTGCTGGCGGTTTCCTGTTCCGGGAAAATGCCGCCGCCTCCGCCGCCACCCCTGGAAACGCCCCAGGCCGCCCGGGCGCTCTGCAAAAGCCTGACCGGCGAGCTGAGAGCCCAGCCCGCGTCCGGCGTCCAGCTCGACGAGTGGAAAAACGCCCAGCTGTATCTGCGCAAGGCCCGGTTTTTCCTCAATGCCACCGATCTCAACTCCAATATCCTGGCGCTGGCATCCAGGGAATTGAACCACGCCCGGCTTTCCCTGGCCGCGATCCGGAAGGACCGCCCCGTTCCGCTCGTCAAAGGCCAGCGCGAGGAGGGCTATTACAGCGGAATCGACGGCTCCTACCAGCCCTACGTGCGCTATCTCCCCAGGGCCTACAAAAAAGGGCGCTCCCTGCCGCTGCTGATTTACCTGCACGGCTACTCGCCATACCTGAACCTCGTCAATTGGCAGGGCATCCCCGCCAGCCTGATCGCCCTCGCCGAAAAGAAGGGCTACCTGATCGCCGCCCCCTTCGGCCGGAGCAACACCGACTACCAGGGCATCGGCGAGCAGGATGTGCTGGCGGTGATCAGGGAGATGAAGCGGCGCTATGGCGCCGATGGCCGCCGGCTCATCCTCGCCGGCAGCTCCATGGGCGCCACGGGCGCCTGGAGCCTCTCCGCCCGCCACCCCGGGCTCTTCGCCGGCGCCCTCATGATCTCCGGGCGCGGGGATTACTATTTCTGGCACCAGCTCGAGCGGAGCCAGGTGCCCGCCTGGAAGCAGACCCTGATCGATGCCGATTTCGCCGGCTCGCAGGTCACGAACCTGTGCGCCCTTCCGATCTTCTGCGCGCATGGCGCCCTGGATGATGTGGTGCCGGTGGAAGAGGCGCGATACATCACGAGCGCGGTCGGGGCGGTCAATCCGGGGCTGGTCTACGTGGAAGTGCCCGAGGGGGACCACAACATCTGGGATCCGATCCTGAAAAGCCGCCCGTTCCGGGACTGGCTGGCGACATGCAGGCGGAAAGAGCCGGGGCGCCCGACGCCCCGGGCCGGTCGCCCGCTGGGCATCAAGGGCGCCTTTTTAAGCCCCTTTGTCTTCATCCTGGCGGATGAACACAAGACGTCCGCGGGCACCCCGCGCTTCCGCCAGGCCGTTATCGATTGGTTCCGGTACGCGAAGGCCATGCCTCGCGTGGATTGGGAATTAACGGCCTCATCCAATATTCTGCAATCATGCAACGTTTTTCTATTTGGCGAACCTGAGTCCAGCGGACTGATCCGGCAGGTATTGGAGCGGTCGCCGGTCCGGGTGACGCCTGACTCCTTCGTTGTGGGAGGGCGCGTTTATCCCCGGAGCGGCAACGGCCTTTACCTGGTGCAGCCGAGTCCCTGGAACCCGGCGAAGCTGGCGGTGATTCAATGCGGCATCCCCTGGGGAGAAGGCACGGCGGAAAACCACAAATATGATTTTTTGCCGGACTATATCGTGTATACTTCCCGGTTCGATGACGATGGCTCAAACACAGCGCTGTGCGCCGGTTTTTTTGATGCGCAAGGGCGGATGGTGGAGTAACGCTTCATGAGACGTTTTCTGGTGGTCTTGTCGGGCAGCGTTTTGGCGCTGGCCGTTGTCGCGCGTGGGGACTGGACGAACTGTTCGGGCGTGATCGAATCCGAGGGAAACCTGTCCGTTTCTGTCCGCTGGGAACCCGGTGCCAGCCTCCATCTCCGCGTGGCAACGCCGGACACCAACCGCATGGTCGATCTTTCGGTCAGCCAGAAGGCGTTCGATCTTCGCCTGTCGCCCGCCGGCTCCTTTCCCCCGGATTTGGCCGACCGGCGCCAGTTCAAGACCGACGCGTTCCCGTCCACATCGCTGACCCACCTGCCGCTGGTGCTCAAGATCCGGCAGGAAGAGTGGTCCCTCTATGCCGGCGATCGTTTCGTGGCCTCGCTTCCCCCGGCCCTGGCGCCGCCGTTTATCGTCCTTCAACCGCGGAGCGAGCAGGCCGCCGAGGCCCGAAGCCGGTTCCAGAAGGTGGCGGATTTCCGCTTTGAGGACAGTTTCCTGCGCCCGGAGGGGGAGGAAAACCCGCTGGGCGAGTGGACCGTGGGCTCCGGAAAGTGGTATCTGCACACCGCCCTCGAGACGGCGCTGGAGAATAAAGTGGTGAAGCCCGAGTCGAAGCGGCTCCTGCAGTCGGACTTCAGCCCCAACTTCTACAGCCTCGCCGGCAAGGGCACCGGCTCGGTCATCACCGTGGGCTACGATTTCTACGACCGGTACAACTACGAAGCCGGCGTGCGAACCGGCCCCGGCGAGCGCGGCCTGCTGTTCGCCTGCCAGAACTCGGGGGCCTGCCATGGCTACACCCTGACGATGGGCGGGGACGGGGACGAGGCACTGGTGAGCCTGTGGTCCTCGGCCGGCTCGAATCATGCGGCGCGGGTGACGCTGGCCTCGACCGTGATCAAGACCGGCCCCGGCCAGTGGCTGAAGCTGCGGATCAAGCTTCCGGGCAATCGGATCGAATGCTTCCTCGATCAGGCCAAGCTGTTCGACGTGCCGGCCGACCTGCCCCCGGGCGGCCGGCTGGGCCTGTACGCCGATACGAGCGAGGAGGCCCGGTTTGACGACGTGGTGGCCGAGTCGACGCACGATCTGGACTTCCACGATTTCCAGGAGCTGCGGCGGCAAACGCTGGCGGAGGAGGGCGCCTTTTTCCCGCGCCAAACCTGGTGGGGTGGCCTGTTTTCGAAGCCGGTCGAGCAACGGTTCCTGGCCCCGCCCGTTTCGGCCCGGCCCCAGTGGCTCGTGGTGGGCGCCGCCGCGCATGCGCCGCATGTGTTTTCCGCCGAGTTTGAGCTGGCGAACGCCGAGTCGACCGTAGGCCTGCTGGCGGGCTACACGGCGGCCGAAAAGCCCTACACGCGCTTCGTCCGCCAGCGCACCGCGGCCGGCGAGCGCTTCACGCTGGAAGCGGTTGAGGGAAACACGGTCCGGATCCTGGAGGAGCTCCGCCTGCCGCTGAAGCCGGAATCGGCCTCCGCGGGGCCCGTCCGCCTGATGATCGACGCGGCGACGCCCGGCGAATGGCGGCTGTACCGAAATGAGGAACTCGTCCTGATGCATGCCCCGGCCGAGGGCGGCGCCGGCGCCTCCGGCCTGTTCGTGGGGCCCGGAACGGCCGCGCGGATCGGCCTGCCGCTCTACCAGGGCCGGCGGGAGGGTCTGTTCCTGAATCGCTACGAGAAGAACAACCGGTATGTTGTCGATCCCTTCATGCGCCACTGGGCGTCCCCGGAGGGGCAGTGGCTGGAGGAAACCAACGGCCTGACCTGGTATACGGGCGACTTCTTCGGCCGCCTTTCTTTGCGGATGCCGCTGGTGCAGCCCAGCGAGATTCACCTGGGGGTG
>CAXNFL010000056.1:0-10178 GCA_964201555.1 Kiritimatiellia bacterium | reverse complement strand
CGGATCGGGGCGCCCTTTTTATTTCTCTTCGTTGACCCTTATTCCACGGTCGCCGGGGCGATCACGTCCTTGACGTCGAACTTCGGCTGCTCGCGGGTGCTCACCGGATGATCCACCGGGCGGACATACACATCCACGCGGCGGTTCAGCGGATTTCCCATCACCGGATCGTTCGGATACTTCGGCTTGGCGAAGCCATAGCCCACGGCCGTCATGCGCGAGGGGGCGATGTTGAACTTGGTCGACAGGTGATCCATGACCGCCTTGGCGCGCCGCTCGGACAGGGCCTGGTTGTACTCCGCCTTGGAGCCTTTCAGCTTGTCCGCGTGGCCCTCGAGCTTGGCCGTGGCGCCCGGATGCTCGCGGGTCATCGTCTTCGCGCCGATGATCTCGAGCTTGTCGAAGTAGATCGGCTTGATCACCGATTTATCCTTGTCGAACTGGAGGTTCAGCGAAAAGAGGATCAGGTCGTCGGCTTTGAACAGCGGATCCGTTCCGTCCTCGATCACTTCGTGCCCGTCGGTCACGCCGCCGTCGTCCGTGTCGGCGTCCGTGGGATCCGTGCCGATGACCAGCACTTCCGCGCCGTCCTTCAGCATGTCCAGATCGGTGTCGGGATTCAGGGGGTCGGTCTTGTACCCGTAGGTGGACATGACCTCCTCGTAATCCGTCAGCCCGTCGTGGTCTGTGTCGGGATCAAAGGGGTTGGTCTTGTAAATCCCGGTCTCCTGCGCATCGGTCAGGCCGTCCGCATCGCTATCCACCGCGCCGCCGCCCACCATATACTTGGCCGGGATCTTGGCCCCCCAGGTCCAGCAGAGCCCGCCTTCGATGAAGCCGTTGGCTTCGCTGTCGGCCCCGATTCCACCCAGCGCCATCCGCCCGTCAAACCGCAGCGCCCACTCCTCGTTGAAGTGATAGTACGCGCCGGCGCCCATCCGCACGGCCACGTCGCCCTGGCGGTCGTTTTTCTGCTCTTCGGAAATGTAGCTCGCCTGCAAGCCGGCGGCAAAGTAGGGGTCGAACTTCTGCCAGCGGGTGAGATGGAAAATGCCTTCCACGCCGCCGCCGCCCATCCACGCCGTACTCCAATCCGGAACTTCAGCGCGGTTATCCGGAACATTCGCCTTGATGTACGGAACCAGGAAGAGGAACGTGTCCCAATCCAGCCGGCGATTGACCGCGTAGCTAAGGCGGCCCTGGACATAGGGGGCATCCTTGTCCCATTGATTGCCATCAAACATCAGGTAGCCAGGCCCAGCGCTTACGCTCCAGGGGGAAATCTCCGCCGGCTCCGCCGTCGTGGGCGCCGCCACTGCGCGATCCACCAAAACCGTTGCCGCCACCAGCGCCGCGCCCATCAACCCTACAAGCTTCTTCATCTCGAATTCTCCTTTTCCGCACCATCAAAATCAATTCACGTGACCATAGCAGAATAACCCCGAAAACAAAACAGAAAATCACCTACGGAAAGGCCGTCCGCCGCAGCCGCTTCGGAACGCCGGCATTGTAGGCGCTGAAAAAGGCCTCCGCATCCCCCGCCTCCCGAAGCCAGCCGTGGGAACGAAGCGACAGCGCCACGGGCGCCAGGTCCCCGGCCGCCACCCGGGCCGGCAGGAACAGGAACCGGCGGAGCCCCTCCAGGTCCGTCACCCACATCCGCAGCGGCGCCCCCGCCGAACAGACCATGTTCGCGTCCTTCAAATCCCGGTCCGAAAATCCGTTCGCGTGAAGGGCCGCCACCAGCCCGCCCCAGACCCGCAGGGCCTCCTCCCGCCGGGCCGGATCGCCCCGGTACCGGTCCAGCCGGTGGGTGAGCAGCTCGCTGTCCCCGATTTCACGGGTAATGACGTAATCGCGCACGCGCAGCCCCCCGCAACGCCGAACGGCCCACGCCACCGGCTTGTGCGTGGGAATGCCGCAGGCCAGCAGCGCGCGCGCGTGCCGCACGATCAGGCGGCCCACCGGCAAGCGCAAGCCGAAGCCCAGGCGGGAGCGCCCCGGCCGCGGTCCCGACTCCTTGATCACCAGCCCGTCCAGCGCCGCCACAAAGCGGTTCGGCGCGGCCTGCAGGAATCGGGCCGGCGAGTCGGGCTGGATTGGAAAATGGCGGTCCAGCCATTCGCGCAAGGTCACCGCCTCGCGCTCATCCACGTGCCACACCAGCCCGTGGCTTTTCAGCTGCCGCGTCCAACCGGGTTTCCCGTCCTCTGGCCTGTCCATGCTCATGGGGCGAATCCTACCCGTTTTCCGCCGATTGTTGAATCTAAAAGCAACTTGACGTTGAAAGACCGCTCCCCTATTGTGAGACTTTTACGAATCAAACGAAAACCCCCCGGGGGCCCATGGCCGACAAGGAAATCCTGCGCTTCGACAATCTCGCCGCCTACCTGTTGCTCAAAAACGGCAATTTCCTCTACAAGGTTCCCTTCCACGGCGGCTGGGCCGTGCTCAAGGTCTATTACGGAAGCAAAAACCTGCTTCAATGCGTCACCAAGTCCGTCGACAACGTGGTCATGAACGGGCAGACCTCCTACATGCCGAAGACCCGCCTCCTGAACGAGCAGTCCTCCATGAAGATCTGGCGCGAGGCGGGTCTCCGCGTGTTCAACATCTACGACAACGTGACGGTTGAAGGCCTTCCCGAGGGCGGCTATGCGCTCTACGAGCATGTCCCCGGCCGCAACTTCCACAAATATCTTCCCGACGAATCCGTGCCGATCGAGGAACGCCTGCGCTGGTACCGGATCTTCCTGGAGCAGTGGCACCGCCGCCACGCGCTCGCCTGCCGGACACGCAATCCCATGCTGATCCATGAAAATGGCGACATCAAGCATGTCATGCTCCACAACAACGAACTCTACTGGTTCGACTTCGAAATGGTCTTCCGCTCGGGCGCCCATATCGAAGAGCTGGTGGCGCGCGAGCTCCTGGCCTACCTGAAGACCCTCCGCAGCTTCCTTCCGGACGAGCGATTCGACCTCTTCTTCCGCGAAACCATGGACCGCTATCCCGACCGGTCGCTTCTGGAAGGCATCTACCCCTTCATGTTCCATAACCGCAATCTGGTCAACCGGATAGGCCGCTGGATCGACTTCAAGTTCCGCGGCAAAGCCCGGAAGCCCGGATCCAAGTACCGGATCGCCTTGTTGATCAAGGAGTACCTGGATGCCCACCCGAAGCAGGACTGAATGACGCCCCGCGACCAGCTCGCGTCCCTCCTGGCGGCCTATTCCCCCCGCCTGCTCGACGCCAGCGGGCGCGGCTCCGGATGGAACAGCATCTGGTTGCTGACCTACTGCGGCAGGCCCCACATCCTGAAGGTCTACGGACGCCGGCGGGCCCGGCTGCGCGAAGCGCTCACCCACTTGACCCAGCTCGCGGGCGGCCTTTCCGGTTACACGGCTCCGGCTCGGCACGCCACGGAAGCCCGGTGCCTGCGCCTCTGGCGCGAGGCCGGCTTCGATTGTCCGGCCCTGGAAGAGGCTCCGGCGGGCTGCCCCCCCCTGCCCGCTCCGTTCCTGCTGATGGAGTACCTGCCGGGCCCCTCCCTGGCCGCCGCGCTGGCCGATTCCACGGCCGATCCGGCCGGGCAGGACATCCTCTTCCGCCGCTTCCTGGCAACGCTTTGTAGGCGCCATGCCGTCGCCCTGGAGCGACGGGAGCCCGCCCTGATCCAGGAGCATCCGGGGCTCGATCATTGCCTGGTTTCGGGGGAGCGGTTGGCTGTCTTTGATCTCGAGACCGCCTACACCTCGAAAGCGGTCGTGGCTGACGCCATTTCCGGCGAGATCGCCGGGCTGATCCGGTCCCTGTTCCGGGTGCTTCCTCCGGCGCAGGCCCGTCATTTCATGGAGCGCCTGGCGGCCGACTATCCAGACCGTGCCCGCCTGGCCTCCGTGGAGCGGGATTTGTTCGACAATCCCTCTCCATTCCGCCGGATCCTGCACGCGATTGACCGGCGCCTCCTCCGGAAAAAGGGACGATTCGACAAGTATGCCGCCGCCCGGCTCCTGGGCGCGACCCTGCGCGGGGAACAAAAAAAGGGGCGCGGATTTTCATCCGCGCCCCTTTGATATTCTTGCGACGCCTTAAGCGGTGGCGCCTTCCTTCTTGGAAACCTTCTTGGACTCTTTCTTGGTCTCCTTCGTCGGCTCCTTCGCGGCCTCCTTCGTATCCTTGGCCTCAGCCTCGGGAGCGGCCTTCTTCACGGCCGGCACGAAATTGATCCACTCCAGATACGCCATCTCCGCGCCGTCGCCGCCGCGCTGGCCGATGCGAGTGATGCGGGTGTAGCCGCCCTTGCGGTCCTTGAACACGGGCGCCACTTCCGTGAAGAGCTGGGCCACGCACTCCTTGCGCCGCAAGGTGGCAATCGCCTGGCGCCGGGAGTGAAGAGAACCCTCCTTGGCCAGCGTCACCATCTTCTCGGCCAGCGAGCGGGCCAGCTTGGATTTGACGATCGTGGTCCGGATGCGCCGGGCGATAATCAGGTTGCACACAAGCGACGCCAGCAGGGCCTCGCGGTGGGCCGGACTGCGGCCCAGTTTGACGGTATTCCTTAAATGTCTCATCTTGAACCTGCCTCGAGGCGGCGGCCGAGTGGCCGACCGCGGTTACTTGTTCTCTGGCGCCGCCGGCTGCGCGACCGGTTCGGTCGGCTTCAGCAGATCGGAATCGAATTTCATCCCGAGCGTCAGCCCGAGCTCGAGGAGCTTGGCCTTGATCTCGTTCAGCGACTTCTTGCCGAAGTTGCGGTAGCGGAGCATCTCCGGCTCGGACTTCTGCGCCAGCTCGCCAACGGTCGTGATGTTGGCATTGTTGAGGCAGTTGGCCGCGCGCACGCTCAGCTCGATCTCGTTCACGCTCATGCCCAGGATCCGGTGGAGCTTCTCGCGCTCGGCATCGGCCCGCAGCTCGGTCTCCTCGAACTCGATCACCTGGTTGCTGAAGTTGACAAAGATATCGAGGTGATGGCGCAGGATGCCGGACGACATCGTCATCGCGTCGTCGGGCGTCACGCGGCCATCGGTCCAGACCTCGATGATGAGTTTGTCATAATCCGTACGCTGGCCGACGCGGGTGTTCTCCACGAGGAAGTTCACGCGGCGGACCGGCGAAAAGATCGAGTCAACAGGAATACGGCCAATCTCCTGGTCGTCCTTCTTGTTCCAGTCGGCCGGGCAAAACCCGCGACCGGTCTTGATCTCCATCTCCATGCTCAAGGCGCCATCGTCAGCGAGAGTCGCCAGATGCATGCCGGGATTGAGCACTTCCACCTTGCCGTCGGTCACGAGATCGGCGGCGGTTACGACGCCGGGCCCCTTCTTCTTCAGGGTGATCACGTGATTTTCGCGGCTGAAGCTCTTGAGCAACACCTTCTTGAGGTTCAGGATGATGTCGGTGACATCCTCCACAACCCCGGGAATGGCGTAGAACTCATGCGGCACCTTCTCGATCTTGACGGCCGAGATGGCCGCGCCCTCGAGCGAGGAGAGCAGCACGCGGCGCAGGGAGTTCCCCAGCGTCCGGCCATATCCCTGCTCCAGCGGCTCCGCAATGAACTTCGCATAGGTGGGAGTGGCGGTGGCCTCGTCCTTCACCAGCCTCTTCGGCATTTCGAATCGACTTAATCTTACTGGCATTGCTTATACCCTTCCCACGGTCGGGGCGTGAGCCCCGTTCACCTTACTTCGAGTACAGTTCCACCACAAGCTGTTCGTTCACGAACGGCGCGATTTCGTCGCGGGTTGGGGCGCGCAGGATTTCGCCCGCGAACTGTTCCTTATTCAGGATGATCCACGCCGGCACCTGGTGCCCGCGGGCCTCTCCCGTTTCCAGAACCGCCTTCACGGCCTCACGGCCGGCCTCGATCACTTCCAGGCGGGTGCCCGGCTTGACCTGCATCGACGGAATGTTGACAATGCGCCCGTTCAATTTAACATGACGGTGCAGCACGAACTGGCGTGCGGCCTTGCGGGAAGCGGCGAAGCCGAGGCGGTAGACGATATTGTCGAGCCGCATCTCCAGCAACTGGAGCAGCGTCTCGCCGGTCACACCGCGCTTCTGCAGGGCGCGTTCGAAGAAGAGGCGGAACTGCCCCTCCTGCAACCCGTAAAAGCGTTTCAAGCGCTGCTTCTCGCGGAGCTGCTGGCCGTAATCGGACAGCTTGCGGCCACGGGCGCCATGCATTCCGGGCGCGGGGCGTTTCCGCTCCGCCACCGGGCATTTCGCCATGTAGCAACGGCTGCCCTTAAGGAACAGCTTCATCCCCTCCCGGCGGCACAGCCGGCAGGACGGTCCAATGTATCTGCCCATCCGATATCTCCTGTTTCCAAATCTGTCTGTTTAGACGCGCCGGCGCTTACGAGGGCGGCAGCCGTTGTGCGGCATGGGCGTCAGATCCTTGATCACCGTCACCAGCAGGCCGGTGGCCTGCAGAGCGCGAATCGCCGACTCACGGCCCGCGCCGGGACCCTGCACCCGCACCTCCACCTCGGTCATGCCCTTGGAGACCGCCACGCGGGCCGCTTCCTGGCCGACCACGGTGGCCGCAAAGGCCGTGCTCTTGCGGGAACCCTTGAAACCGGCCCGGCCGGCGCTGCTCCACGCGATCACGCCGCCGTGGGGATCGGAGATGGAGACCACGGTGTTATTGAACGAAGCCAGAATGTGCGCCACGCCCGTGGACGGCCCACGAAACGCGTTCTTGCGCACCTTGATGGGCTCTTTCTTCTCGCCTTCCGCGAGAACCCCTTCCGCGGGACTGGCCGCGGTACCGGTCGCCGCCTGCGGCTCCCGGACCTCCTGCTCTTTGATCTCGTCTGCCATGCGATATCCTTGCCGTTGCTGTCTGGTTGCTTAAGACGATTTGGCCGCGGACCGGGCTTCCTTGCCCCGGATGGCGCCCACTGTGCGACGCGGACCCTTGCGCGTACGGGCATTCGTGCTCGTCCGCTGCCCCCGAACCGGCAGGCCGCGCTTGTGGCGGGTGCCCCGGTAACTGCCGATGCTGATAAGGCGCCGGATGTTCTGGGCAACTTCACGCCGCAGATCGCCTTCCGTGCGATATGCGGTTTGAAGTACGCCGGAAATACGATTGATTTCCTCGTCGGTCAGATCTTCCGCCTTCTTGGCCGGATCCAGCCGCGCCTTCGCGACGATCTCTTTCGAGCGAGTCGGTCCAATTCCATAAATATAACGCAACGCGTACTCGATGCGCTTCTTGCCAGGAATGTCAACGCCCAATATTCTCGGCATCTTCTTCTTCTGCTCCTTTAACCCTGTCGCTGTTTGTGGCGCGGATTCGTGCAGGTGATGCGCACCACGCCATTGCGGCGCAGCACTTTGCAGCGCTCACAGATCCGCTTAACTGAACTTCTCACTTTCATGCCGTCTCTCTCCTGAAAAAAAGCCAAGTAAAATGTTTATCAAAAATCCGCGCCCTTGTCCAGCCCCATCATGGTGTCGCGCCAAAGGGGGTCAGCACTTCCGCCTCCCCCTCGCGAATCGCCACCGTGTGCTCAAAGTGAACCGACGGCAACCGATCCAGCGTCCGGACCGTCCAGCCATCGTCCATAACCTCCACCTCATGCGTGCCCCTGTTGACCATCGGCTCGATGGCCAGCGTCATGCCCGCCTTCAGCGCCACGCGCCGGCCCGGCGTCACGAAGTTCGGAACCTGCGGATCCTCGTGCATCTTCCGCCCGATGCCGTGCCCCACGAACTGGCGGACCACCGCAAACCCGGCCGCTTCCACAACCGTCTGCACCGCCCGCGAAATGTCGCCGACCACGCCGCCGGCCTTCGCCGCCCGGATGCCCGCCTCCAGCGAGGCCTGCCCGACTGCCGCCAGCCGCCGAATCTCCGGATCCGTCACGCCCACCAGCACGGTGCGCGCGCAGTCTCCGATAAAGCCCTCAAAAAGAACGCCCACATCCACGCTCACGACATCGCCAGGCCGGATCAACCGCGGCCCCGGAATCCCGTGCACCACCTCGTCGTTGATCGAGAGGCAGATTCCGCCCGGGTACCCGTGGTACCCCCGGAACGCGCTTACGGCGCCGGCTTCGGCCATCATCCGGTCCGCCAGCGCTTCGATCTCGCTGGTGGACAGACCGGGCGCGATAGCCGCCGCCACTCCATCCCTCACCCACGCGGCGATGCGGCCGCTCCGCCGCATTCCCTCCATCTCCCGCGCGTTCTTGATCGTAATCATCGGCCTTCCAGCGCCTGCAGCATTCCAACCGCCGTCTGCTCGGGGGTCCCCGAAGCCTCGACCACCGTCAGAATGCCCCGCTCTTCGTAATAAGGCCGCAACTCCGCCATCTCTTTCGCATACACGGCCAGCCGCCGCTTGATCGCCTCGTCCCGGTCGTCCAACCGCTGAACCAGCGGCCCGCCGCACCGGTCGCAACTGTCCGGCTTCCTGGGCGGAATGAAAAGCGAATGGTAGCCCGCCCCGCAGGAGGCGCAAATCCGCCGACCGCCCAGCCGCCGCAACACCACCTCCGCCGACGCCGCAAGCTCAATGACCGCCACCACCCTCGTCCCCCGGGCCGCCAGGCAGGCGTCCAGCAGGCTGGCCTGCGTCAGCGTCCTCGGAAACCCGTCCAGCAGGTAGCCGCCATCGCCGCGCCGATCAAACTGCTCCTCGACCAGCGCCATGATCAGGTCATCCGGCACCAGCTCACCCCGCTTGATGCAAACCTCGGCCCGGACACCGATAGGCGTCACCTGGGCGATTGCTTCACGCAGAAGATCCCCGGTCGAAATGTGCAGGCAACCCAGCCGGTCAGCCACACGGTTCGACACCGTCCCCTTGCCCGCACCAGGCGGCCCCATGAGCACGATGATTCTCATGAACGGCCCCCGCTAACGCCGCCCGTGAAGCTTGCCCTTGGTCAGGAAGCCGTCGTAGTGGCGCATCAACAGGTGAGACTCGACCTGCCGCATCGTGTCCAGCATCACGCCGACCACGATCAGCAGGCTCGTGCCACCGAACAGGGACGCCATGATCATGGGCACGTCGTACAGGCGGTAAAGCAGGGTCGGGATCACCGCGATCACGGTCAGGAAAAGAGCGCCCGCCAAGGTGATGCGCGTCATTGTGAAGTCCAGGAACTCAGCCGTGGGGCGGCCGGGGCGGATCCCGGGGACATACCCGCCGTACTTCTTGAGGTCATCGGCGATGCGAACCGGGTTGAACTGCGTGGACACCCAGAAGTAGGAGAAAAAGAGGATCATGCCGCCGAACAGGAAGAGATACAGATTCGACTCGCGGGATAACGATTCGCCGATCGACCGGGTGAGCTCAAACTTGGTGAACAGCACCGCCGGGAACATCAGGATGGCCTGGGCGAAGATGATCGGCATCACGCCGGAGTAATTGACCCGCAGCGGCATATAGGTGTTCTGGCCGCCGTAAACCTTCCGCCCCACCACGCGCTTGGCGTACTGGACCGGGATCTTGCGCTGCCCCTGGGTCAGCAGGATGGTGCCCATGATCACCAGCGTCAGCATGATCACCAAGGTGGCCAGCATGAAGATGTTGAACTGGTTGTTGAACAGCTGAATCGCCACCTGGATGGCATTCGGGATGCGGCTTACGATGCCGATCGTGATGATCAGCGAGATGCCGTTCCCGATGCCGCGGGCCGTGATCTGCTCGCCCAGCCACATGATCAGCATCGTGCCGGTCGACATCGCGATCACGGTCATGAGCCGGAACGGCATGCCTGGGTTCATCACCAGGGTCTCGGGCGTGCCGAGCGCCTGGGGATTCTCCATGGCCGTGGCCATGAAATAAGCCTGCACGATACACAGCAGGAGCGTCAGGTACCGGGTATACTGGGTGATCTTCTGCCGACCCGAGTCGCCCTCGCGCACCAGTTTCTCGAGCGCGGGGATGACCGCCGTCATGAGCTGGATGATGATCGAGGCGCTGATGTAGGGCATGATGCCCAGCGCCCCGATGGCGCAGCGGCTCAGGGCGCCGCCGCTGAACATATCCACCAGGCCCATGAGGCCGCCGCCCACGCGGCCGGCCACATCCTGGACAAGCCGCTCCAGCGCGGCGGCATCGACGCCCGGCACGGGCACGATGGCCACCAGCCGGACGGCGAAGATTAGCCCAAGCGTGAAGAGGATACGCTTGCGCAGCTCGGGAATTTTAAAGG